>NZ_JASJSI010000014.1:0-62648 GCF_030237085.1 Stenotrophomonas maltophilia group sp. Smal32 | reverse complement strand
AACGAATCTGGTCGAGGGAATCAACAACAAGATCAAGGTCATCAAGCGCGTCGCCTACGGATACCGAGACGACGCCTATTTCTTCCTCAAAATCCGTGCAGCCTTCCCCGGACTTGGGTGAAGAACCTTTTTTTTGCGGCCAGTACACGGCGGATGAGGCCATGTGGCGGGTGGCCGTCCTCACCCTGTACCTGCCCGTTCCCCTTGATCTGCCTCCGTTCCTGCCAGGTGAGGACAACGAGTACGGATGTACAGGAAAACAGCAGCGGCCAGTGCAGGCGGATGCAGCGCACTGCAAGCAGGCGGGGCGTGATCCTCACCCGTCCTCGCGCACGGCTGAACGCCTTCAGCGCGCCGACATCAAAGTAGATGAAAGGTGTTGACTGACCGGACGGGATGGCAACAGTGGAGATCAATGCCACTGAAGACATCCTCCATGAACGCCCTGCCCGACAGCATCCAGACCCTGGCCGAGGTCATCGGCGAATCCGCAGCCCTCACGCTGGTGCGTGCGTGGCCGCCGACCACCTCCAGCACCACCGGCCGTCACCGTGTCATTGTCTACGTCCCCTCCACCCTGCCCGACCAGCATCGGCTGATCGACATCCTTGGCCACGACGTCGCCCAGCGGCTGGTCGCGCACTTCGGCGGCGAACTGTTGTTCCTGGCGTCCTGCTTCGCTGCCGGCGCGCACGAACGCCGTGAACAGATCGCCCGCGCGGTCGCCAGCGGCATGCCACGCGACCATGTCGCGCGTGAGTTCGGCGTCTCCCAGACCACCATCAAGCGTGCCCTGCGCGGTGCGCGCAGTGCGCCGCCACCGGCCGTGCACCCGGCCCTGCTCAAGGGGTACGCACGCGCATGAACGAGAGCGACCTGCTGGCCGGCGTGCCAGACTGGGCCAAGTACCTGGGCGGGACCTCGGGCGTGCTGATCGCGGTGTCGTTGTGGCTGCGCCAGTGGCTGTCGTCGGCCAAGGTCGACCGCACCGCCGATGAAGCCACCAGCAACACCCTGCGCACGCTGCAGGAACAACTCGCGGCCGAACGTACACGCGCCGATGGACTGATGCACGAACGCGAGGCAATGGCCCAGGAGATCGGACAGCTGCGTGGTGAGGTCAGTGCCCTGCGTGCGCAGATCACCCAGCAGAGCGTACAGATAGACGCCCTGCTGGCCCTGGTTCGCAGGCAACCGGGAGCGGCCGCATGACCGTCGCCGCCGCCAGCGCCCTCGGTGGCACCAACGTCGCTGCGTTCCTGGACATGCTGGCCGTGTCCGAAGGCACCGACATTCCGGGCCAGCGCTCACGTGACCGCGGCTACGACGTCATCGTCGGCGGCCAGCTGTTCACCGACTACCGCGACCATCCCCGCGTGCTGGTGTCGCTGCCGCGCTATGGCATCAAGTCCAGCGCCGCCGGCCGCTACCAGTTCCTGCGCAGCACCTGGGACGACCTGCGCTCACGCCTGGGCCTGCCCGACTTCGGGCCGGTCTCGCAGGACCGTGCAGCAGTCGCCCTGCTGAAGCAGTGCGGTGCCTACGAGCTGATCCGGCTGGGACGCTTCGATGCCGCCGTTACCGCGGCACGGCGCATCTGGGCGTCGCTGCCAGGCGCCGGCTACGGGCAGAAGGAGCACGCACTGGAAACACTGCGCGCGGCCTACCGGGCCGCCGGTGGAGCCCTGCAGTGACGCCCGGGACCCTGAGGCTGGGCATCGGACTGCTGGTCCTTGCCGGCAGCCACGCGAGCTGCGCCTGGCTGGGATGGACCCTGCGCGGCCGCAGCGCGGACCTTGCCGCTGCCACCACCCGGGCGGCACAGCAGGCGGCCCGCACCGATGCAGCCCAGCGCGCGCACCAGCAGGCCCTGGACAACAGCGCCGCAGGCGCGCAGGCCGAATCACAACGCGTGGCCCAGCAGGCCCGCCGCACCGAACAATTCAACACCCTGCAACGGGACATCGAGACCCATGCCAAGACTCCTGGTCGTGATCGCGGCGACGCTGACGCTGAGTTCGTGCGCATCTGGCGCGAGGCCAACGCCGGCCACGCCCTGCCGCGCTGATCTCAGCATCGCACCGGCCCAGCTGCTTCCCCCTTCCCGCCTGCCAGACCTGCACGCGGCCAGCGATGACGCGCTGCTGCGCAATCACGTTGCCGTCGCACAGCAGTACCACGCGCTGGCCGACCAGCTGAGTGCGCTGCTGTGCAGCCTCGGCAACCAGCACGGCATCACCATCAATGGCGCCGTGCCGGCAGCACCTGCCCACTGCGACAGCAGCGCCACTCCCGCGCGCTGAGCCTGCCGGACACGGCCACGCCTGCAATGCCACCCCACAGCGGTGATGGCAACACTGGCTGCTGACCGCGCGCATTGCAGCGCTACGCCCTTCCTCCCCTCTCTGCATGAGCTGACATGGCGAACGATCCCTTCCCTCCCACGCTCGATCCGCTGATTGCCGCGATCGAAGCCGCGATCCGCGCACGCTTTCCCGGGTTTGCAAGCGTCGAGTTCCATCGCGATGCCAGCGCTGAGGGGATGCCCCTGCCGGCCTGCCTTCTGGCGATGACCCGCTGTGATCGCAGCCGTGACAACAATGATGGCAGTGGCCTGCTGCAGGCCACGCTGCGTTTCGAAGCCCGCATCGCGCTGCCGGCAACCGACGCAAGCACAGCGCTGCAGCTGCGCAATGCGGCCCTCGCCCTGGCGACCTGGCTGCACCAGCTCGGCCGCTTTCCCGGCGTTGCCAGCGGCGCGATCGATGTGATCGCGGCGTCGCCCGAAGACCCAGCGGCAGCACAGCCGGGCCTGCGCACCTGGATCGTTGAGTGGTCGCTGCCGGTCGCGCTGGGCGACAACCCGTGGGACGACGCCGGTGGCGTGGTGCCGCAGGCGTCCTACAGCTTCGCGCCGGAGATCGGTCGCGCCCATGAGTCCCGCTACCAGCTGTTGCCGGAGCGCGCACGATGAGCGCCGAACACGCGCGGCTGATCGGCAACCTGCTGATGATCGGCGTGGTGCGCGAACTCGACGAGGCAAACGGGCGCGTTCGCGTCGATGCCGACGGCATGCTTACCGACTGGATTCCCTGGCTGGAGCGCCGCGCGGGGCCGGGCATGCGCAGCTGGTGCGCCCCCGAACCAGGCGAGCAGGTCGTGCTGGCGTGCCCCTATGGCGACCCCGGCCAGGCGCTGGTACTCGGCAGCCTGTATCAGGACCGCTTTCCGCCACCCGCCGACTCGCGCCTGCGGCAGCGCACCGAGTTCGCCGACGGCAGCACCGTCGAGTACGACCAGGAAACCACCACGCTGAGCGTTAACGTCGGCAGCGGCAAGGTCATCGTCACCTGTGCAAGCGCGCAGGTGATCGCCAGCGAATCGATCGTGCTCGACACGCCCTCGATCAAGGCGAGCGGCGATCTGGATGTCAGCGGCGCGATCAGCGCCGGCAAGGACATCAGCACACCCGGCGAGATCAAGGCCGGTGCCATCGGCCTGAAGGCACACAAGCACACCGCCCAGGGCCCAACCGCCCCGACCACGCCGGCCCAGGCCTGAACGGCCACGCCTGCAATGCCCTGAAAACCCGCACTCCACGACGATAGAGGCCATGCGAGGAATCAACGCCAACACCGGCAAATCACTGGATGGGCTCGCCCATCTCCACCAGTCCGTGCGTGACATTCTCACCACGCCCCTTGGCTCCCGCGTACTGCGCCGCGAATACGGTTCACGCGTGTTTGAACTGATCGATGCGCCGACCAACCGCTCGCTGCGCATGGACCTGATCGCGGCCACCGTCGACGCACTCGCGCGATGGGAACCGCGTCTCCACGTCGAGAACGTCGACGTCTCCCTCCCCGCCCCCGGCATGATGATCCTGGCAGTGACCGGGATCCACCTGCCGGACGGCGAGGCCATCACCATCGAAGGAATCGAGGTTCGCTAACCGTGGCATCCGGCTCGTTCACCAGTGTCAATCTGTCCCAGCTGCCTGCCCCGGCGGTCATCGAAGTGCTCGATTTCGAAGCCATGTTCGATGAATCGCTGACCGCACTGCAGGCTCTGGATCCCACTTTCGACGCGCTGCTGCCGTCGGACCCGGCCTTCAAGATCCTGGAGGTCTGCACCTACCTGCGCCTGCTCGATCGCCAGCGTGTCAACGACGCCGCGCGTGGCGTGATGCTGGCCTATGCCGGTGGCAGCGACCTGGACCACCTTGCCGCCATCTTCGGCATCGCCCGCCAGGTGCTCGACCCGGGCAAACCGCAGGAAGGCATTCCACCGCGATATGAGAGCGATGAGGACTTCCGCCGCCGCATCCAGCTGGGTCCGGAAGGCTTCAGCGTAGCGGGGCCGGAGGGCGCCTATGTGTTCCATGCGCTGAGCGCGGACCCACGCGTGCTCGACGCCAGTGCGACCAGTCCCGCCCCCGGCGAAGTGGTGGTCTCGGTGCTGTCGCGCGAAGCGGATGGAACCGCCACCCAGGGCCTGCTCGACATCGTCGAAGCGAAGCTGAGCGCGGATGACGTGCGACCGCTGACCGACCACGTGCTGGTGAAGCCGGCCACGATCGTCAACTATACGGTCGACGCCACGCTGTTCACCTTTGCCGGCCCGGATTCGCAGGTCGTGCTTGCCGAAGCGCGCACCCGCCTGGACCGCTACATCAGCGAGTCACACCGTCTCGGCCGCGACGTCACCCGTTCGGGGTTGTTCGCCGCATTGCATGCCGAGGGCGTGCAGCGCGTGGAAATCGTCCATCCAGCTGCAGATGTGGTGGTGGACCGGACCCAGGCCACGCACTGCACCGGCGTGACCCTGACCCACGGCGGCACCGATGAATGAGCCGAGCACGCGCCTGATCAACGCGCGCCTGCGCGGCGCGATCGATGGCCGCAACCGCACCTTCCGCCACCCCGGCGGCGCGCTGGCGAGCCTGCAGTCGGTATTCCGCACCGATGCGCAGGGGCGGCAGCTGCTGCAGGGCAGCGTCATCGAGGGCAGCAGGGTCACCCTGGCCGCTGCACCGGCGCCCGGAGAGGTCATCGATGGTGACGCCCAGGTGGTGGTGCCCTCGGCGGCGAACCTGCTTCCCGCCAACGCCACCCACGCCGAGCGCGCGCTTGCCCGCGCCATCGTTGCACGTCCGTTGCCGGTGGACATCACCGCGCTGTGGGATGCCGACCGCTGCCCGACCGCACTGCTGCCCTGGCTGGCCTGGGCGCTGTCGCTGGACGAATGGAAAGCCTACTGGCCCGAAGCGGTGAAGCGCGCCCGGGTGCGTACGGCCATCGCCATCCAGCGACGCAAGGGCACCGCCGGCAGCGTGCGCGACGTGGTGGCCGCCTTCGGCGGCTCGGTGCTGATCCGCGAGTGGTGGCAGTTGCAGCCCAGGGGCGCGCCGCACACCTTCGAAGCGGTGATGACCATCGCCAACCAGGATGGCCAGTCCGCCACGGCGATGTTCGTCGAGGACGTCATCGGCGAAATCACCCGGACCAAGCCGGTGCGCTCGCATTTCACCTTTACCCAGGGCATGCAGGCCGACGCCGCCGTCGGCGCACTGGCAGCCGCCCACGCCACGGCCTTCCGCCGCCTTCAACTGATCGGAGAGTAACCCCCGCATGCGCCTGAAAATCACCGATGCCGGCTTCGCCAAGCTGGTCAATCCGCCGAACACCGGCACCAACGCCGTCCTGATCACCCAGATCGGCCTGACCTCGACCGCCTTCGTGCCTTCAGCCGGGCTCACCGCGCTGCCCGGCGAGATCAAGCGCGTGGCCACCTTCGGCGGCCAGGCCGTGGGCGATGACACCGTGCACGTCACCATCCGCGACGACAGCGCCACCTCCTACACGCTGCGCGGTTTCGGCCTGTACCTGGCCGACGGCACCCTGTTTGCCAGCTACGGCCAGGCCGATCCGATCATGGAGAAGTCGGCCGCATCGATGCTGCTGCTGGCCACCGATACCCGCTTCAGCGGGATCGACACAACGCAGATCCAGTTCGGCGACGCCGGCTTCCTCTATCCACCGGCCACCACCGAGGTGGTCGGCGTGGTCGAGCTGGCCACCAGCACTGAAGCCGAAGATGCGGCCGACACCCAGCGCGCGGTAACCCCGCGCGGCCTGCGCGCCTACACCGACAAGCGCTTCGGCGCCAGCGCCCCGACCGCGCTGGCGAAGACGCTGCTGTCTGCGGCGAACACCACCGCGGCGCGCACTGCCCTGGAACTGAAGAGCGCCGCGCTGAAGGACACCGGGCATGGCAACGGCCTGGACGCCGACACCCTGGACGGCAAGCACGCCTCCGAGTTCGCCCTGGCCGGTGACTTCGCCACCGTGGGCCACAAGCATGTGATTGCCGATGTGACCGGACTGCAGCCGGCGCTGGATGGCAAGGCATCCAGGGGCGGCAACACGTTCACCGACCAGCAGTTCATCAGCGGCACGTATCCCTTGATGGGCTTCGGTGCCGCTGGTGCCGAGCAGTCCTTCATTGGCGGCTGGGGAAATTCCAGCCTGTGGCGCGTATGGAGCGCCGATCGCAGTGCCAGTAGTGAGATCACCATCAAGCATGGCGACACGCCGCGCTGGAACGGCTCGCCGATGTGGCATGCCGGGAACTTCGCGCCTGACACGAAGATGGACAAGAGTGGCGGGACGTTCACTGGCCATGTTGCAGTGAACGGCAATTCGCTGCGCTCCTATGGTTGGAATGGGGTGCCCAACGATGGCGTTATTGTGTTGGGTGATGCGAACTCCTACATCTTCAAAAATGGCTCGAACTTCACTTTCGCAAACTCAGCGGGTGGGTTCACCTCCACACTCAGTACTGGTGGATCCATCTGGACGAGTGGGAACTTTGATCCCGCAAGCAAAATAAACAGGACCGGCGACACTGTGACCGGTTCACTGCGTGTCAACGCGTATCTGTACACCCAGGCAGCCGCAGGACACAACTTGATCAGATTCATCAGCAATGGAGCCGGAACCACCGTGCTCCAGTCAGTGAATCCGGCCGAGAATGCCTTTGCACCACTTGAGCTGCGCGGCTCCACTGTTTCTGTGATTGGACCCGCCTCCTTCAATGAAACCGTAACCACGGTAGGCTCGCTCATCAGTGCTGGTGGCTGCGTTCGAACAAACGCAGGCACCGATGTACTTGCCGGCTACGTTGCGTTCCATCGTGCGGATGGAACACGTATGGGATACGTAGGCTGGGGGGATGGAAATCGGATCCAGTACTCTGCGGAGAATGGATTCACCGGTCATGCCTTCATCGGTAGTGTATCTGCCACAGGCGGATACGACTTCGGCTCCTCACGAAAGTTGAAGAACATCGAGGGCGTACTTCCCTACGGTCTGGCTGCTGTAGAGAAAATGGAACTGGCCGCCGGCCACTACAAGCCTGAGTACAACGACGACGGTCGTCGCCGCCTGTTCTTCGTCGCCGAGCAGCTGGCCGAGCTGGTGCCGGAAGCAGTCGACCTGGAAGGTGTCGAGTTCCAAGGTGAACGCGTGGCGTCGGTCAAGCTCGACCAGCTGCTGCCGGTCATGGCCAAGGCCATCCAGGAACTGGCCGCCGAAGTGCGCGCACTGAAAGCGGAGCGCTGACATGCCCAGCGGATATCGCTCTTCCGGTATCGACTTTGACGACCTGTTCGATCCGTACGTCGAAGGTCCGCAGGCACAGGACTCGAGCCGCCGTATCGGCGGCACCGACCTGAGCCGCCGCTACGCCCACATCCAGTACGGCAGCAAACGTGCCGACGTAGGCCATCGCATCAACGGCATGGACGTATCCAACCTGTGGGCGGCCCGGGGCACCGCAAGCTACCGGCTGCCCTTCCACGGCAAGGACTACTCAGCCGGCAATGGCGCCAAAACAAACTCATTCGGCGATGTCACGGCGTCGGTGCAGATCAGCCTGCTGTCCGACGGCAACTTCACCGTCCACAGCAACAGTTACGGCGGTGGCAACGATGCCACCGCCCAGGTGGATTCCGGTCGCTGGGCACCGGCGGGTGCCAATCCCGGCCAGTACGAAGTGCAGTTCACGGCCAGCAACACAGGGGCTGCTTCGTTCAGCACAAGCGCACCGTCGTTCTCCTCACTTGCGACATCGCGCTCGGCAACCGTATCCATCAGCATTCCTGCGGCATCTTCCATGTACGAGAGCGTCACGGTTGAGATAGCCGTTCATCTCCGTCGTTCCGGCAGCCCCGCTCAGGTTTCAACCGTATACGCCAACGTCGCTGTCTCGGGCTGGTACTGATTGCACATCGGGCCACCGCTGCAATTATCCCGACCGCCACATTCTCCGAACATTACCCCGTCGCCTGCACAAGCCGGCACACACCCACACCGAGGAAGAACCCCGAATGACCGAATTTCTCCATGGCGTACAGGTCGTCAACATCGATACCGGTGCCCGATCGATTGCCATCGCCTCCAGCAGCGTGATCGGCATCGTCGGCACCGCACCGCTGGCCGACACCGAAGCGTTCCCCGTCAACACGCCCGTCCTGGTGACCTCGCCGTCGCAGGCCGCCAAGCTGTCGGCCACCACCGGCACCGATGCCGGCACCCTGCCCGGTGCGCTCGACGCGATCTTCGACCAGTCCAGTGCCGTCGTCGTCGTCGTCCGCGTCGAGAAGGGCGCCAATGAAAGCGCCACCCTGGCCAACGTGCTGGGCGGCGTGAACGCCCAGACCGGCGCGTACGAAGGCGTGCATGCGCTGCTGGCCGCCAAGTCCATCGTCGGCGTCAAGCCGCGCATCCTGGTCGCACCCGGCTTCACCCATGTGCACCCGGCCGACCCGGCCAAGCCGGAGGCCGTGCTGGCCAACCCGGTCGTCGCGGAACTGCTCGGCATTGCCGACAAGCTGCGCGCAGTGATCATCAAGGATGGCCCGAACAGCAACGACGACGCGGCCAAGTCCACCGCTGCACTGACCGGCTCCAAGCGTGTCTACGTGGTCGACCCGGCGCTGCTGGTGCAGTCCGGTGATGCCATCGTCACCCGCTATGCCTCCGGTGCCGTGGCCGGCGCCATCGCCCGCAGCGACAACGAGCGCGGCTGGTGGGCGTCGCCGTCGAACCTGGAACTCAACGGCGTGGTCGGCACCGCGCGTGCAATCGACTTCGGCCTGTCCGATGCGACCAGCCGCGCCAACCTGCTGAACCAGGCCAACGTGGCAACGGTCATCCGCGAAGGGGGCTTCCGCCTGTGGGGCAACCGCACCACCAGCATCGATCCGAAGTGGCAGTTCCTGTGCGTGGTACGCACCGCCGACATCATCGCCGACAGCCTGGAAGCCGCCCACCTGTGGGCCGTCGACCGCGGCATCAGCAAGACCTACGTCGATGACGTGCGCGAGGGTGTCAATGCCTTCCTGCGCGGGCTGAAGACCCAGGGCGCGATCCTCGGCGGCAACTGCTGGATCGACCCGGAACTGAACGCAGCGGACAGCGTGGCCCAGGGCCGCTTCTACTGGGACTTCGACTTCACCCCGACCTACCCGGGTGAGCAGCTGACCTTCCGCATGCACATGAACAACAACTACGTCTCGGAGATCTTCTAAGCATGGCGCGCAAGATCCGCAAAAACTTCAACTTCTACGTCGACGGCAAGGGTTATGCCGGCAGCGTGATGTCCTTCACCGCCCCCAAGCTGTCGCTGAAGACCGAGGACTTCCAGGCCGGCGGCATGCTCGCCCCGACCGAGATCGTGCTCGGCCATGAAAAGCTCACTGCTGATGTCGAGTTCGCCTCGGATGACGCGGAGATCATGACCAAGTTCCACGTCATCGAGAGCAAGGAGTACGGCTTCACCGCCCGCGAAGCGCTGGAAGGCGACGACGGCGAAGTGACCCAGGTCGTGCACAACATGCGCGGCAAGGTGAAGCTGCTGGACCGCGGCGAAACCAAGGTTGGCGAGAAAGGCACGATCAAGGTCAACCTGGCGCTGAGCTACTACAAGCTGACCCATGGCGCCCAGGTCGTGCAGGAGATCGACGTGGTCAACATGATCGCGCGCCAGGGTGGCGTGGACGTACTGGCCGGCATCCGCGGCGCACTGGGCATCTGAACCCTCGCCGCATTGAAGAACCCGGGGGCGCCTCGCGCCCCCGCATCCATCGCACCGCATCGCATTCCAGGAACGCATCCATGTCCAGCAAGACCAAGACCCCCACCGACACCGTCATCGAGCGCGATGGCTTTGCCGAGATCACCCTCACCCGCCCGCGCCAGGTCAACGGCATGGAGACCGCCGTGCTGCGCATGCGCGAACCGACCGTGGAAGACATGGAGCGCTACCAGGACGACAAGGGCAGCGACGCCCAGCGTGAGGTGCGGATGATCGCCAACCTGTGCGAGATCTCGCCGGACGACGTGCGCAAGATGCCGTTGCGCGACTACGCACGACTGCAGGCAGGCGTCGCGCTTTTTACCACCTGACCCTGCCTCAGATCAGGCAGGGAGTGCTCGCCCTGGCCGGCCATACCGGCTGGGGCCTGCGCGAGATCATGACACTGCGGGTGTCGAAGTTCATCTGGTGGATTCAGGGATTGCCGGTACATGGCCAGTAACGTTCAAACGACAACGATCACGATCGGCGGCGAGGTGTCCAAGTCACTGAAGGACGCCTTCTCCTTTGCCAACGATGGTATCAAGCGCCTCGGCACCGAGGTGACCCTGCTGGATCGCAGGCTCGCGCGCATGAGTACGACCAGCAAGGAGTACGCCCGCATGCGTACCCAGGTCGATGCTCTGCGTGCCTCGCAGGTGGCGCTGGAGAGCATCGAAGCAAAGCGCGACGCCAACCTGGAGAAGCGCGGGAAGCTCGGCTCGGCATTTGGCGAGGCACGCGGCACACTCGGCACCGCCGTCACCGCACTGGCCAAGCCGGTCGAGAACGCCTCCGGCTTCGCCCGCCAGAACCAGCAGATCGGCGTGGCAGCCAACCTCAGCCGCGCCCAGGTCAGCGCACTGGGGCAGGCCATCCTGGAACAGTCGCGTGCAACCAACCAGGGCGCCGACGCGCTGCAACGCTCGATCAGGCTGATGATCGACGCCGGCATGGATGCGCAGTCGGCCCAGGCCAGCCTCGGTGCTGTCGGGCGGACCACCACCGTCACCGGTGCCAGCATCGATGATGTGGCCCAGGCCGCGGCCGCCCTGCAGCAGTCGTTCGATATCGATCCCTCGCGCATGCAGAACGCGCTGGACGTGCTGGTAGTGAACAGCCAACAGGGCGGCCTGGGCCTGAAGGACATGGCCCAGGTGCTGCCGGTGCTGGGTTCCTCGTTCGAGGCGATGAAGCTGCAGGGTACATCGGCGGCGGCTACGCTGGGTGCGGCACTGGAAGCCACGCTGGACTCGGCAGGTGGCGCCGACAAGGCCGCCAGCAACATGAAGAGCTTCATGTCCGAGGTGCTCTCGCCGGACATTCAGGAGAAGGCCAAGAAGAGCCTGAACCTGGATCTGCGCAAGATCATCGGCGATGCACAAACCAGCGGCGGCAATCCCTTCGATGCTGCGATGCAGGGGATCATCCAGGCCACCGCGGGCGACCAGAAGAAGATCGGCGCACTGTTCGGCGATGCGCAGGCGAAGAACTTCGTCCAGCCGATGATCGAGAACTGGGACACCTACGTTCGAGTCCGCGACAAGGCGCTGAATGGATCGGCGGGCACCACCGATGCAGCCTATGCCGATGCGATGCAGACCGACCCGCAGAAGATCGAGGGCGCCAAGATCGCCGTGGACAACCTGTCCAAGGCCTTCGGTGCCGCGCTGCTACCGGCGGTGGGCGAAGCGGCGGTCAAGCTGACCGAACTGCTGAACGGGGTCACCTCGTTCGTGCAGGAGAACCCGAAGCTGATCGCCAACACCACGCAGATCGTGGTCGGCATGCTCGGCCTGCGCACCGCGGTGCTCGGCGCCCGCTACGCCTGGACGTTCCTGCAGGGCCCGATCCTGGCCGTGCAGAAGGCCTTCGAGCTGTTCCGTGGCGGCAGCCTGCTGGCCCAGTTGGGACGCTTCGGGCCGATGGCGATGCGCCTGGCGTCGGGCTTCCGCATCGTCGCTACCGCCGTCGGTGCAATCGGTGGTGGCCCCATCGCTCTTGCGGTCGCCGCCATCACCGCCGGCGCCCTGCTGGTGCGCAAGTACTGGGAGCCGATCAAGGCGTTCCTGGGCGGCGTCTGGGAAGGTCTCAGTGGTGCAGGCACCGCGGCGATGGGGGAACTGATGCGCGCGGTCGAACCGCTGCGCCCCGCCTGGGAAGTCATGAGCGGGCTGATCGGGCAGGCCTGGGATTGGCTGTCGAAGATGCTGGAACCGGCGCAGTACACCGGCAACGAACTGTCACGCGTCGGCCAGATCGGCTCACTGGTAGGCGAGGCGCTGCTGACCAACTTCCGGCTGGTCATCCAGGTCATCGGCGGCGTGGTGGGGGCAGTGGTGTGGCTGGGCGAGATGCTCGGCACCGTCGCCGGTTTCATCAGCGAGACGCTCGGCAGCATCTGGGAGTCGATCAGCGAGAAGGCAACGGCGGCGTTCGACCGCATCCTGGAGAAGCTCAAGCCGGTCATTGAAGGCGTTGGCTGGTTCATGGACAAGCTCGGCGGCGGCGTGGGCGCGGCCAAGGACAAGGCACTGGGCGTTGCCCAGGACGGGCTGCAGACCGCAGTGGGCGCCGCCAACATCTACAGCAGCATGAAGGCACGCGGTGGTGGTGGCATTGGTGACATGGCACGGGTCGCATATGCCGTCGGCACCGACAGCAACGATGGCTTGAACCGGCGCATGGCTGAGCTGAGCGGTGCGCAGGGACGCACTGCACCGGCCATGCCCTCGCCCACCACCCGTGCACCCACCACCGTGCAGCAACAACAGACCAACAACATCACCATCCACCAGCAACCAGGTGAATCCAGCGAATCCGTAGCACGTCGCACCGCCGACGAACTGCAGCGTCGCAACGCGGTTGCCGCCCGTGGTGGCCTTGCAGACAGGAATTGAGCATGAAGCGCGAGTTCGTAACCGGCACAGTGGACAAGCTGCTGTCGCAGTTCAAAGCCAACGATTCCGGCAACGCTCCGGTGCTGCTGATGCTGGGTGGTTTCAAGTTCAGCCTCAACACCGCCGTGTTCCAGGACATCCAGCAGAGCAACGAGTATGGCTGGGCAGCGCAGGAATGCATCGGCCAGATGGCTGCGCTGCAGTACACCGGGCCCGGCAAGGCCAGCATGACGCTGCCTGGCGTCATCCACTATGCGTTCCGCGGTGCCGGCAATGAGCTCTCGCAGCTGCGCAAGCTGGCCGCGCAGGGCAAGCCACAGCGGCTGCTGACCGGCAAGGGCGGGAACCTGGGGCTGTGGGTCATCGACAAGATCGACGCCACCGCCTCCGGTTTCACTGCCGATGCTGGAATCCAACGGCACGAATTCACCCTCTCCCTGCGGAAGCACAGCGATGGCACGAACGTATAACACCCGCGACGGCGACGTCGTCGACCGCATCGCGTACACGCACTATGGCGAACAATCACCAGCCATCCTGCGCGCGGTATTCGACGCCAACCCGGGCCTGGCCGCACGCGGCGCGGTACTGCCTGCCGGCATGGCGATCACCCTGCCGGATGTGCAGCGCCCGGCAAACGAGCGCAAGGGAGTGGCCCTGTGGGACTGAACATCACGCCGGCATTCCGCGTGGTGGCCAACAACCAGGACATCACCGACACCATCAGGTCGCGCTTCAAGTCGCTGCGGATCACCGACGAGACCGACAACAACTCGGACATGCTGGAACTGCAGTTGGCCGACCATGATCCTTCCGATCCGATCCAGCTGCCGCCGGCAGGCGCGGAGCTGGAAGCCTTCATCGGTTACGACGGTGACGTGCGGCGCATGGGCCTGTACATCTGCGACGAGGTGGAGATTTCCGGCTACCCGGGCAGCATGACCCTGCGCGCCCGCGCGGCGCCGTTCGAGGCCAGCAAGGGCGGCAAGAACGATCTGCAGACGCAGAAGACACGCACCTGGAAGAAGGGCACGACCATCGGCGGCATGGTGCAACGCATGGCCGGCGAACACGGAATGGAGGCTGCCGTGAGCGGGTCGCTTGCATCGATCGCGCTGCCACTGACGGTGCAGTCGCAGGAGTCGGACATGAACCTGCTGCTGCGCCGGGCCAAGCAGCATGACGCCATCGCCAAGCCGGGCGGCGGCCGCCTGATGTTCGTCAAGCGAGGCGAATCCACCAGTGCCAGCGGTGAGCGCATTCCCGACGTCACCCTGACCCCGGCCGATGGCAGTGGCTACAAGGTGAACATCGTCTCGCGCGAGAAGACCGGCACCACCATTGCCTATTACCGCGATGTCCGCGGTGCCACGCGCCAGGAAGTGAAGCTGGGCAGCGGTGAGCCGATCGTGCGCCTGCGCATGGCCTACGCCGACCGCGAAACCGCCGAAGCTGCAGCGCGTGCCAAACACCAGGAACAGGCCCGGCAGACGCGTACGCTGAGCTACACCCTACCCGGCCGCGAGACGCTGATGGCCGAAGCCACGGTGGTGATGCAGGGCTTCCGCGATGGCGTGGATGGGCAGTGGCTGGTCAAGCGCGCCGAGCACAACATCAGCCACGATGGCTACGTGACCAGCATCGAGTGCGAACAACCCAACAGTGCCGACGCAGTGAAGGCGGCCCGCAGTGCCGCCGCCACCGAAGGCAAGCAGGTCGGCAGCGAGGTGTAGATCCACGCGGGCGTGGATCTACATCGGCGGCCTCGACCAAGCTCGGTAGATCCACGCCATGCGTGGATGCTTTTCGCGCATCAACTCACGTACTGCGCAACCCCGCTCCCGAACGACCAGTTCTCCTTCTTCACTTCCACCAGGTTGATGAACACATCCTCGCGGCGGATGCCCACTGCCGCGTGCAGGCCATCAGCAATGCCGGCATACAGCGCCTTCTTCTGCTCCAGCGTGCGCCCTTCGTTCCAGGTGATCTGGATGCAGATGAAATCGTCGGTGCGGTCCACGCCCAGGTAGCTGGCGTCGTAGATCAGCGTGCCTGGCTCGTGTTCCTGGAAGATCTGGAAGCGGTCGTTTTCCGGCACGCCCACCGCGCGCATGGCCTGGTAGATGGTTTCGCCGACACGTTGCAGGTAGTCGGCGGATTTACCTTTGCGAAGATCGATGCGGGCGAGCGGCATGGTGGCACTCCAGCGTGGATGGGTACGGTGACAGGCTGAGACTACGCCTGCCCGGGGCGGCGGAACAGCGCAGGGATGGAACCCTCTGCCTTCATTCGTGACATGCCCCCTCTCCCGCGCGAGGTGACGTGATTGGCATGGCGGCGCGGCTCCGCAGGCGTCATGCGCACGGTCGGCAGGGGCGGCGATCTGCGCCATCAGTGACGTGCCGCACTACTCGCAGGTGTTGCACGGCACACAACGGAAAACGTCTGGCCTGCCTAGGGAAAGTTGAGAACTTTCCCTACAGACCGATGTGATTGCCCGGCGTGATGATCGCCGCGCCGAGGCAGATTGCCTGGGCCGGGATTGGCGTCTCGAATAAACGAACAAGCTTCAAGGCCTGCGAAAACAATCGCAGCTGAGAGAATGCACCGACTGTCCTCAATGGCGGACGGTGTGTGGGGATCACCAGATCCGCCAGGCGTTCTTCTCCCTTGAAGCTTGTTTGCCTTGGTACGCCAACCCGCACCGTCCGCCACCTTCGCTCCGGAAGGTGGACCTACGCCAGTGAGGGTTTCGCCATGACCAACCGCACCGCCATCCATCCCCGCCTGCACGCCCTGATCGGCAACATCGCCACCGACGTGCCTGAAGACCTTGCGCACGAGATCGAATGCGCCTTGCAGGAACAGAACCTGCCCATGCAGTCGCCCACCTTCTTCGCCTGCCTCAACGCCATCAGCCACGCCGATGGCGAGGACGGGCAGCCGTGCCGCAACCTCACCCTCGGCGCCAGCAATCACGCCTCGCTGCGCCGCTCGATGTCCGGGCTCAGCGCAGTGCTCGATCTGCTGCAGGCCGCCGACCGAGCGCGTGCCGAGGCCGGCCCGGAAGAACAGCTGGGCGCCTTCCATACCGACGGACTGATCGTGGCCGCACGGCAACTGGTGCGCGAGGCCAATCACTGTCTAAACGACGGCCCGTACTGATTAGTTGAATAGGATCTCAGGCAACAGTACTACAGGAACCCACTTATTGATTGATGGGACAGACTCCCTTCGCCTGCGCAGCCGCCTTGCAGACGATCTCATTCTCTTTCTCTGTTGGCCAACTTGCAGGTCGAGATCCAGGGCGCATTACGATATAGGATGTGTCGTCACCCATGAAAACATTGACATTTCCAGAAGCAGGCCATGCGTAATAGTCGGGCGGGATGACGAATGGCTTGCCAAGATTCTCCGACATGCGCTTGACGAGCCCCAACTGACCTTGCCGGAACTTATAATTAACCATGAATAAAATATGAGTAATGATCTTACTCTCTGTATTTTCATCAAAGTAGTAAGTGGCTGATGAAAAAGGAGAATTTTCAAACTTCACACTCAGATAGCCGCGCTCATTTGGCGTAATTGAATCAACCGGATATGACTTGAATACATCCGCCTCAGTCATTCCAACCTTCACCAATGAAAATCCATTTGGATATGCACTTCCCGCTTGGAACATATTGATTGCTCTGGACTCTGACAAAAGCCCTGACAACTCTTTTTCACGCTTTTGGAGACCCGCGACATCTCTTTGGAGCTTCTTGTTCAAGTCATGCTCGACACCTAGCGCGTCCGTGAGCCTATTGGCCTCTTCTGTCGCCTGACTGGCCTTATGCTCCAAGGCCGCGGTTCGCTGCGGAAGTGCAAATTGATTGAAGTACGTCAGGCACGTTATGGCCGTTGCGACAACTGCGCCGCCGACGATCAGAACGGGATGGTTTTTCCAGTCGGGAGCCTGCGCCTGAGGCGGAGTCGGACCAACTACCTCTTTGGCCATTGCTCTCTTGCGCGCAGCAGGCATTTTTGGCGCTTCCTCTGGCACTTGCGAATCCCCCTTGGATTGCCCCATAGGGTGCGACTCGACGACGCGCATGACAAGACTTGACGCCAACGACGACTCGGACCGAGCCATTGTTTGTTGCTCTCACAGCTATGGTAGTGATCCACCTGATAGCCGGAATCGACACAGCCGCGGGCGCTTTAGGTCAGTTTTTGCGCAGTTCTCAAAGCAGAAATGCAAAGGCCACCCTATTCGGGTGGCCTTTATCATCGATAACAACATGGTGGGCGGTACAGGGATCGAACCTGTGACCCTTGCCGTGTGAAGGCAATGCTCTACCGCTGAGCTAACCGCCCGGTGTGTTGCTGAGCCGCTCATTATAGGGGCTTTTCAGAGGCCGTCAACAGTTTTTCACATTCGTGTTCACGGGTGTTTCGAGGTCGTCGCCGGGCATGGCCCGGCGCTACCGGAATCACATCGTATGGGTCGGCTTGTCCGAGCTGGTCAGGCCGGCCAGCAGGGTCTCGATCTTGTGGCGTACGCCCTCGCCTTCGGCGCCGTCGGCCAGCTGCACGCCGATGCCGGCGGTGCGGTTGCCCTGCGCGCCGGCCGGGGTCACCCAGATCACCTTGCCGGCCACCGGCAGGCGCTCGCTGGAATCGGGCAGGGTCAGCAGCAGGAACACTTCGTCGCCCAGGAAGTAACGCTTGGGCGTGGGCACGAAGATGCCGCCGTTCTTCACGAACGGCATGTACGCGCTGTACAGCGCGGCTTTGTCCTTCACGGCCAGGGACAGGATGCCCTGGCGGGCGTTGCTGGCACTCATCGATTTCCCCTTGCGGCAGGCCGCTCGTTCACCTTGTTCCAGGCCAGCAGCAACTCGACCACCGCAAGGTCTGCACGCACCGTGGTGCGCAGCAGGTCGCGGGTGCGGTTGGCCGCATCGAACCAGGCTGCAAGCTTGTGCAATCGCTCCGGCGTGGTCAAGGCATCGGTGCTGGCCTGGGCCAGCGCCAGGTCGGCGGCAAAGCGCAGGCGCAGCGCTGCGTTGTCGTCACCACACCACTTCTGCGCCAGCTCCACCGCACCGGTCTTGCCGGCGGCCAGCTGTTCCAGCTCGCGACCCACTTCGCGGCGCAGGCTCAGGCCATCTTCGCGCAGCCAGTTGTCGGCCTGGCCGGGATGGCCGCGTGCAGCCTCCAGCGCTTCGCGCGCCGAGGCCTCGCTATGGCCCTGCTGCTGCAGCCAGGCCAGCGCCTCGTGCTGCGGCGGCAGCTTGAACTCCAGGCGCTGGCAGCGGCTGCGGATGGTCTGCGGCAGGCGCGCCGGATCGCTGCTGATCAGCCACAGGTAGCGGCCCGGCTGCGGCTCTTCCAAGGTCTTCAGCAGCGCATTGGCGGCCGAACGGTTGATCGCATCGGCCGGGTCGACGATCACCACCTGCGCCACGCCGTACTGCGGGGTCAGCGCCAGCTTGTCGGTGATCTCGCGCACCTGCTCGATGACGATCTCGGTGCGCAGCTTGTCGCCGCTCTTGTTCGGGATGAAGCTGACCAGCTGCAGGTCCGGATGGGTACCCGCGGCGATCAGCTGGCGCGTGCGCGTGGCATGCGCGGCGTCACCGCGGGCCAGCACGTGGTCGGCCAATGCCAGCGCCACCTCACGCTTGCCCAGCCCGGCCGGCCCGCAGATCAGCAGGCCATGACCGAGGCGACCGGCATCGAGCGCGGCCACGGTCTGGTCGAACGCGCGCTGCTGCCAGGGCGAGAACGTGCTCATGCGCCCTCCCCTTCCTGCAGCCAGCGCTCGACACGCGCGACCACATCGGCCGCCACGCGTTCCTGCTCCTGGCCCGCATCAATCAACGCAAAGCGCTGCGGATCCTGCTGCGCACGGCCGCGGAATACTTCGCGCACGCGCTGGAAGAAATCGTCCTGCTCGCTTTCGATGCGGTCCGGCCACAGGTCACGGCCGTTGGCGCGCGCGCGGCCGATGGCCACGTCCACATCCAGCAGCAGGGTCAGGCCCGGCAACAGGCCGACCGCGCGGCGCTCCAGATCGGCAATCCACTGCGGATCGAGCCCACGGCCACCGCCCTGGTAGGCGTAGCTGGAATCGGTGAAGCGATCGCTCAGCACATAGGCGCCGCGCTGCAGTGCCGGCTGGATCACCTGGCGCACATGCTGCGCGCGCGCGGCGAACACCAGCAGCAGTTCGGCCTCGGCACTGAGCGGTTCGACGGCGATCTCGGCATCGGGCTTCAGCACCAGGCCGCGGATGCGCTCGGCCAGCGGCGTGCCGCCCGGCTCGCGGGTCAGCACCACCTCGTGGCCGTGGCTGCGCAGGCAGTCACGGATGGCGTTGATGGCGGTGGTCTTGCCTGCGCCCTCGCCGCCTTCCAGGCTGACGAAACGCGGGTGGCGAAGCAGCGCGGGACTCATTGCGCCGAGGTCTCCTTGGTACGTTGCTGGCGCAGCTGCTGCAGGTAGCGGGCGACTGCGGCGTTGTGCTGGTCCAGGCTGGGCGAGAACACGTGTGCGCCACTGCCATCGCCCACGGCGACGAAGTACAGCGCGTCGCCCGCTGCGGGTTGCGCGGCGGCCATCAGTGCATCGCGGCTGGGCATGGCAATCGGGGTCGGGGTCAGGCCGGCACGGGTATAGGTGTTGTACGGCGTATCGGTGGTCAGGTCGCGGCGGCGGATGTTGCCGTCATACGCGGCACCGATGCCGTAGATCACGGTCGGGTCGGTCTGCAGGCGCATGCCGATCTTCAGGCGACGCATGAACACGCCGGCAATCTGCGGGCGCTCGCTGGCCAGCGCGGTTTCCTTCTCGATGATCGAGGCCATCGTCAGCAGTTCGTAGGGCGTGTTGATCGGCAGATCTGGTGCGCGGCTTTCCCAGGCTTCATCCAGTGCCTTTTCCATCGCGGCGTGGGCGCGCTTGAGCACGTCCAGGTCGCTGTCGCCGCGCTGGTAGACGTAGGTCTCCGGCAGGAAGCGGCCTTCCGGATGCTGGCCACCGAAGCCGAGACGCTGCATCAACGCGGCGTCATCCAGGTTGTCGGTGGTGTGCAGCAGCGGTTCGGCGCGCTTGAGCGCGGCACGCAGCTGGCGGATGTTCCAACCCTCCACGAGGGTGACGCGGTGCTGCAGCACCTTGCCGGCGCGCATGCGCAGCAGCAGCTCGCGCGGGGTCAGCTCCCCACTGAGCGCGTACTCGCCCACCTTCAGCTTGCCGGCGGCATCGAGCTGACGCGCAAGCAGTTGCCATTGGGTGTCCTGGCCTTCATCCACACCCGCGTCGCGCAGCTTGCGCAGCACGCTGTTCATGCCATCGCCACTGGCAATGACCACGCTTTCGGCAGTGGGGGTGATCGGAGCATCGGCGAAGCGGGTCTGCTGGTAGAAGAACCACGCGCCCACGCCGGCCACGACGGCGGCCAGCACCACCACCAGCGTTACCACGAACAGACACCCGCGCTTGGCTCCCGCCATGGACTACCTCTGAACTCGATTCCGTCGTGCAGGATACCGTGCCGGTGGTGTGGGGTCATGACCGGGGAGGCAGACACCCGCATCCGTGCCGACCAAGATCGGCACCCACCAAAACCGGAACCGGCAGCGCCGGGTCATGCCCGGCGGGGGCGGTCAATCAGCCCTGCTGGCCCAGCGCCCGCAGCAGGCCGCGCGCCTTGGCGCGGGTCTCGTCCAGTTCCTTGTCCGGGTCCGAGTCCACCACGATGCCGGCGCCGGTGCGGAAGCTGACCTCGTGGCCATCCACTTCAGCGGTGCGGATCAGGATGTTCAGGTCCAGGTCGCCATCGCGGTTCAGCCACCCGAAGGCGCCGGTATAGGCACCGCGCGGCACCTGCTCCAGTTCGCTGATGATCTGCATGCAGCGCACCTTGGGGCAGCCGGTGATGGTGCCGCCCGGGAACGTGGCGGCGATCACCTCGCCGGGCGTGATCTCCGGTCGCAGATGGCCGCTGACGTTGCTGACGATGTGATGCACGTGCGCGTAGCTCTCCACGGTCATCAGCTCATCGACCACCACGGTGCCCGGCAGGCAGATGCGACCGAGGTCGTTGCGCTCCAGGTCGATCAGCATCACGTGCTCGGCGCGCTCCTTGGGGTGACCGACCAGCTCCTGGATGCGCGCGGCATCATCGTCGCCCTCGAAGCGCGGACGCGTGCCGGCAATCGGACGGGTCTGCGCGTGGCCGGCGTGCACCGACACCAGCCGCTCCGGCGAGGAACTGACCACATGGCGGCCATGCGCGCTGAACAGGCCGGCAAACGGCGCCGGGTTGGCGCGGCGCAGCTGTGCATACAGCGCCTGCGGGCTGACCGGCGCAGCGAACTGCGCGCCCCAGCGCCGCGACAGGTTCACCTGGAACACGTCGCCGGCACGCAGGTACTCGATCACCCGGCGCACGCCGTCGGTGAAGCGCTGCGGCGCATCCTCGCCCACCGACTGCGGCGGCTGCCAGCCCTGCCCGGCGTCGGGCAACGCCGCCGAGGCCAGTGCTACCAGCGCATCCAGCAATACCTGCTCACCGGCTTCGGCGATGACGAAGCTGGCGTCGTTGTGATGGTCGTGCAGCACGGCGGCCGGGCAACGCAGCGCCACGGCGGTCGGGCCGCCATCGTCACGTGCACGCGCCGGCAGCACCGGTTCGATCTGACTGGCCACTTCGTAATCCAGCATCAGCGCCCAGCCGCCGCGGAACGGCAGGCTGTGGCTGCCGTCATGTGGCAGGCGTTCGGCCTGCCACGCGCGATCCAGCGCCTGCAGGAACGTGCCGGGCTGCACGGCGTCGTGCAGGTCACGCACCTGGCCATCGGCGTCCAGCCGCAGGCCCTCGCCCTGCGCGGCCAGCAGCAGGCTCCAGCGGCCCTGGGCGGTGCCCGAGGCGGTGGATTCCATCAGCAGCGGGAAACGCGCCGGGTCGTGCTGTTGCAGCGCCAACAGATCGATCGGGTGCGGCAGCGGGTGGATCAGCGGTGCGTGGGTCATGATGGCCAGTTCGGGGGTTCAGATGCACGGAAGCCGCCTTGCGGCGGCTCCGTGGTGCACGGCGTTGATCCGTTTGTCGGATTGCCGATGGGTCGCGGCGCGACGATGCCGGTCAGACGCGCTTGAAGATCAGCGTGCCGTTGGTGCCGCCGAAGCCGAAGCCATTGGACATCACCACGTCCACCTTGGCCTGGCGTGCTTCGTTGGGCACGTAGTCCAGGTCGCAGCCTTCGCCCGGCTGTTCCAGGTTGATGGTCGGCGGAATGATGTTGTCCTGCAGCGCCATCACCGAGAAGATCGCTTCCACGCCACCGGCGGCGCCCAGCAGGTGGCCGGTCATCGACTTGGTGGAGCTGACCATCATCTTGTAGGCGTGGTCGCCGAAGGCGGTCTTCATCGCCATGGTCTCGCCCAGGTCGCCCAGCGGCGTGGAAGTGCCGTGCGCGTTGAGGTAACCCACCTGTTCCGGGGTCACGCCGGCGTCCTTCATGGCCATGACCATGCAGCGCGCGGCGCCTTCGCCGTTCTCGCTCGGGGCGGTCATGTGGTACGCGTCGGAGCTGGCACCGAAACCGGCCAGTTCGCAGTAGATCTTCGCGCCGCGTGCCTTGGCGTGCTCGTACTCTTCCAGGATCAGGATGCCGGCGCCGTCGCCCAGCACGAAGCCGTCACGGTCCTTGTCCCACGGGCGCGAGGCCTGTTCCGGGGCGTCGTTGCGGGTGCTCATGGCCTTCATCGCGCAGAAGCCGCCCAGCGCGGTCGGCGACGAGCCACGCTCGGCACCACCGACCACCATCACGTCGGCATCGCCGTACTGGATCATGCGCATCGCGGTACCGATCGAATGGTTCGAGGTCGCGCACGCCGACACCGCCGAGAACGACGGGCCCTTCAGGCCGGTGATGATGCTCAGCTGGCCCGGCAGCATGTTGATGATGGTCTTGGGCACGTAGAAGGGCGAGATCTTCTTGCCCTCGTGGAACTCGATGGTCTGCTCTTCGATGCCGAGCAGGCCGCCGATGCCGGCGCCGACGATGGCGCCGATGCGCTCGGCATTGGCGTCGGTGATCTCCAGGCCCGAGTCGTGCAGGGCCATGAACGAGGCACCGAGGCCGTAATGGATGAACGGGTCCATCTTCTTGGCATCCTTGCCGCTGACCCGATACTTGCCGAACAGTTCATTGTCGGCGGTGATGTCGAATCCCTTGACCTCACCTGCAATCTTGGTGGTGAACCGATCCACGTAGGCATCAGCAACGTTGGTCAGCGGACCGATGCCCGAACGACCGTGGGTGATGCCTTCCCAGCTGCTGGCCAGATCATTGCCCAACGGCGAGACGATACCCAGGCCGGTTACGACGACGCGACGCTTCATTGCTGTTTCTCCTGACCCGGATGGATTCTACGGGCAACTCGGTTTGCTTCGATGTGATGCTCAAACACACGGGGCCGCAACAGCGGCCCCATGGGGTGCGGTGCGCGGCGAGGATGACCCGCACGCGCACTGCCGTCTGACATCAGGCCTTGACGTGGGCCTTGACGTAGTCGATGGCGGCCTGCACGGTGCTGATCTTCTCGGCTTCTTCGTCCGGGATCTCGCACTCGAATTCTTCTTCCAGGGCCATCACCAGCTCGACGGTGTCCAGCGAGTCAGCGCCCAGGTCATCGACGAACGATGCGCTGTTGGTGACTTCTTCTTCCTTGACGCCAAGCTGTTCGACGACGATTTTCTTGACGCGTTCTTCGATGGTGCTCATGGGATCTCGCTCCAGATGGAGTTGTGGTTCAAAAGTGGTCGCCATCAAAGGCGATGGCCGTGGGATAGTGTAGTGGAAACCGGCGCGGCCTTGCATTGCAGCAAAAACCCCAGCAGATCAACCACTTGCGGCGCAATCCCTGCGCCCCTTGCTTACGGCATGTACATGCCACCGTTCACATGGAGGGTTTCGCCGGTGATGTAACCGGCAGCCGGGCTGGCCAGGAAGGCCACCGCATGGGCGATGTCCTCCGGCGAACCCAGGCGTTCGAGGGCGATGTCGTTGATCAGCGCGGTACGCGCTTCTTCCGGCAACGCCTTGGTCATGTCGGTGTCGATGAAGCCGGGAGCGACCACATTGACGGTAACACCGCGCGAACCGATTTCCTTGGCCAGCGACTTGCTGAAGCCGATGATGCCGGCCTTGGCGGCCGCGTAGTTGGCCTGGCCGGCATTGCCGGTCACGCCCACCACCGATGCGATGTTGATGATGCGGCCCTTGCGCGCCTTCATCATGCCGCGCATGACCGCCTTGCTGGTGCGGAACACGCTGGTCAGGTTGGTGTCGATGATCGACGCCCAGTCCTCGTCCTTCATGCGCATCAGCAGGTTGTCGCGGGTGATGCCGGCATTGTTGACCAGGATCGAGATCGGGCCGAACTCCTTGGCGATCCCGTCCAGCACGCTGTCCAGCGCGGCAGCGTCGGTCACGTTCAGCGCGCGGCCGTGGCCGCCGTGGGCAGCCAGGCGCTCGCCGATGGCGGCGGCACCGGATTCGGTGGTGGCGGTGCCGATGACGGTGGCGCCCTGGGCGGCCAGCAGATCGGCGATGGCGGCACCAATGCCGCGGCTGGCACCGGTGACCAGTGCGATTTCACCCTGCAGGGGCTTGCTCATGATGTTTTCCTCAGGCTGGGGCGGCCGTCGCACCCGTGCCGCGTCCAGCGGCCACCGGTACGGTCGGCAGGAACAGGGGGAGTCAGGCCGACCATGCCTCGCGGGCGGCTTCGAAGTCGCCCGGGGTGGCCAGCGAACGGCCGTCGATGGCCTTGTCGATGCGCTTGACCAGACCGGTAAGCACCTTGCCCGGGCCGCACTCGGCGATCTGGGTGATGCCACGGCCGGCCAGCGCCTGCACGCACCCGGTCCACTGCACCGGCTGGTACAGCTGCTGCACCAGCGCGGTACGGATCGCGTCCACACCCTCGTGCACCTTGGCATCGACGTTCTGCACCACCGGCAGCTGCGGCGCCTGCCAGGACAGGCCGGCCATCACTTCGGCGAGGCGGTTGGCGGCTTCGCGCATCAGCGGGGTGTGCGAGGGCACGCTCACGGCCAGCTTGACCGCCTTGCGCACGCCCTTCTCGGCCAGCAACGCCAGCGCGCGGTCGACCGCATCGGCGTCGCCACCGATCACGATCTGGCCCGGCGAGTTGAAGTTGGCCGGCACCACCACCTGGCTGCCTGCAGCTTCGGCACAGACGTCCAGCACCAGCTGGTCTTCGGCGCCGAGCACGGCGGCCATGGCGCCGACACCGGCCGGTGCAGCTTCCTGCATCAGCTGGCCGCGCAGGCGAACCAGGTGTGCACCGTCATGCAGGCTCAGCGCGCCAGCGGCAACCAGGGCGGTGTACTCGCCCAGGCTGTGGCCGGCCAGCACCGACGGGCGCGGACCGCCCACGGCGTTCCAGGCGCGCCACACGCCGATGCTCGCGGCCAGCAGCGCCGGTTGGGTGTATTCGGTACGGTTGAGCATTTCCTCCGGGCCACCCTGGGACAGCGCCCACAGGTCGACGCCGGCACCATCGGATGCCTCGGTGAAGGCTTCACGCACCTGCGGGTGCAGTTCGGCCAGCTCGGCCACCATGCCCACAGACTGCGAGCCCTGGCCGGGGAAGACAAAAGCGAGGGTGGATACGGTCACGCGGTCATCCGCTTGTTGCAATCGAAGCGGGCCATGATAAGGGCGAATCCGCTGTGTCGTCTGTACGTGCGCGTATGCAGGCGTATGGAGCGCAGCCGGGCAAGCGCACGGCGTCAGCAGAACAGCTGCAGCACGTCCAGGTCGCCGTCGGCGAGGAAATCCACGCACAGGCCCACCAGCATCAGCACGCCCGCCGTGCTGGCGCCATGGGCGATGAAGATCGAATGGGCCAGCGCGCGCGCTGAACGGCCCAGCTTCATGCACACCCGGGCCAGGCTGCGCAGCCGGCCGCTGACCGCATGCACATGCTCGCGCACCGGCGCCTGGGCATCGCCCATCGCCTCGGCCATCATCGCCTGCAGCTGCTCGGGGCGGTCGGCGTAGTACTTGGCCACGCCGTAGCCGAACATCAGCCAGTCGCGGGCCTGCGCTTCGGACAGATCCATCACTTCCAGCGGATCTTCCTCGAAGTCGATGAAGCCCACGCTCTGCCCGTCCCAGGTGAGGTTGCGCGGCAGCGGCTGGCCGAAATAGGCGCCGCGCGCATGCGCTTCGGCGATGGCCTGCATGGCAGCCATCACCAGCCGGTCGCGGCCGGCCTCGTCGGCCTGGCGCAGGCAGGTGTTGAACGAGCTGCCGTTGTCACCGATCACCAGCGCGGCGTGGCCGCTGCCCAGCACGTCGGGCACGTTCACGCCCTGCGCCTGCAGTTCTCCCAGGCGACGGGCTTCGGTTTCGCGGGCGGCATCACCGCCGCGGTGCGGTGGCGGACGCAGGGCGTCCAGATGGAAACGGCGGGCAACGAAATTGAGCAGGCCCAGGGCCAGTGCGCGGCCTCCCTTGCCGTACTGCTTCAGCCAGGCGCGCTGCCCTTCGATGACGATGGGCTCAACCATGACAGGTACTCCTATAAACGCGTTACGGCCCCAGTGGGGCCGTAACGACAAGCTTCACATTGTCGTAACTTGCGCTATCAATAGCGCAGCAGGGCCGAACCCCACGTGAAGCCTCCGCCGAAGGCTTCCAGCAGCAGCAGCTGCCCACGCTCGACGCGGCCCGAGCGCACTGCGGCGTCCAGCGCCAGCGGCACCGAACCGGACGAGGTGTTGCCGTGCTTGTCGACAGTCACCACCACCTGGTCCATCGACATGTCCAGGCGCTTGGCGGTGGCTTCGATGATGCGCAGGTTGGCCTGGTGCGGAATCAGCCAATCCAGGTCGGACTTGTCCAGGCCATTGGCGGCCAGGGTCTCGTCCACGACCGAGTCCAGCGCCTTGACGGCGTACTTGAACACGTCGTTGCCCTTCATGTTGATGGTGCCACCCCCGTTGGCGCCGTCCTTGAAGCCGGTCGAGACGCCCACCGGGTTCCACAGCAGCTCCTTCTTGCTGCCGTCGGCATGCAGGTGGGTGCTGAGGATGCCGGTTTCTTCGTCGGCCTTGAGCACGACGGCGCCGGCGCCATCGCCGAACAGCACGCAGGTGGTGCGATCGTTCCAGTCGACCATGCGGGTCAGCGTTTCGGTGCCGATCACCAGCACATGCCTGCAGTCGCCGGAACGGATGAACTTGTCGGCCACGCCCAACGCGAACACGAAGCCCGAACAGGCGGCGTTGACGTCAAAGGCAGGGCACCCCGCAACACCGAGCTTGGCCTGGATCAGGCACGCGGTGGAGGGGAAAATGAGGTCAGGCGTGGTCGTACCGACCACGATCATGTCGAGCTGCGAAGCGTCGATACCGGCCGCTTCAAGTGCGCGCAACGCGGCCTGGTAGCCAAGGTCGCTGGTGGTTTCGCCTTCGGCCGCGATGTGCCGTTCACGAATTCCGGTGCGCGACTGGATCCACTCATCCGAGGTTTCGACCATTTTTTCCAGGTCGGCGTTGGTCAGGACTTTTTCCGGCAAATAGCTACCGGTGCCCGCGATCCTCGAATAGATCCGCTTGCTCATCATGTTTCCTGTTGCGCGGGCCGCCGATCACCGGCACGCCCGGGAAAGAGGGCAAAGGCCGCTGCCCGGGGGCAGCGGCCTTCCCGGCACATCAATCTTCTTCGACGGCCGAGGTCTTGGTCTGGATGACCTTCTTGCCGCGGTAGAAACCATCGGCAGTGATGTGGTGACGCAGATGCACTTCGCCGGTGGTCGGGTCGGTCGACAGCTGCTTGGCGCTCAGGGCGTCATGCGAACGGCGCTGGCCGCGGCGGGACGGGGTAACACGGGATTTCTGCACAGCCATGGGATTGCTCCAAACTCGGTTCGTTTTGCTTCGTCGTATCGTCGCGCAGGACGCCAGCGCCCAGCACACTTTCGCTTTCGCCGCAGCCGCCGACGACAATCCGGCTGCTATTGTTTCTTCAATGCCGCCAACGCCGCGAACGGGTTGGCCTTCTTCGTTTCTTCTTCGCTCGGTGCCCAGTCCTTGTCGACTGCTTCACCGTCGGGCGACAGCGGTACCACCGGCACCGCCAGCACCAACTCGTCTTCGACCAGGTCCAGCGGACGCAGCTGGCCGTCTTCCGGCACCAGCAACGCCTCGTACTCCTCCGGCAGGGACGATTCCTCGTCCTCGTCGCGGATCAGGCCAAGCCTCTGGGTCACCTTCACCGGCAACAGGAATCGCTGCATGCTGCGCTGACAGGTCAGCGGCAACGCGGTGTCGATGGTCAGTTCCACATAGGATACCCGCAGGACTTCGTCGCGACCGAATTCAAGCGAGTAGGAACACTCACCGTCGGTATCTGCGACCAGCCCCTGCAGGCGGGTCAATTCAGCCAGGGAGACCTGGCCGTCGAAGCGCCTGCGCGCTACGACCATCCGCCAAGCATCCAGCGATTCGGGCACGTTCGCGGACATAAGCCGCTGAATACTAAGGATCGGGGGGGCTGCTGTCAAATGCCCGCCATACAGGACTTGCTGCTGGCGCCGCACACGGGCCAGACTGCCGCGCCCCGCCCCGGAATTGTCGCATGTCACTGGTCCTGGCCTCCACCTCCCGCTACCGCCGCGAGCTGCTGCAGCGGCTGGGCCTGCCCTTCGACTGCGCCCGCCCGGAGGTGGATGAAACCCCGTTGAACGGTGAGACGCCACTGGCCGTGGCGACGCGCTTGGCCACGGCCAAGGCGGCCGAGGTCGCCGCCCGCTACCCCGGCGCCTGGGTGATCGGCTCGGACCAGGTGGCGGACCTGAACGGGTGGCCGCTGGGCAAGCCGGGCACGGCCAAGGCGGCCTGCGCGCAGCTGGCGGCGATGTCCGGGCAGACGGTACGCTTCCATACCGCAATCAGTCTCACACGAGACGGAGAATCACTCAGCGCCGTGGATCTGACCGAGGTCCGTTTCCGCGCGCTGGGCCAGGAGGAGATCGCCCGCTACGTGGCCGCCGAACAGCCGCTGGACTGCGCCGGCAGCTTCAAGTGCGAGGGCCTGGGCATCAGCCTGTTCGAAGCAATCGACAACCGCGACCCGACCGCGCTGATCGGCCTGCCGCTGATCGCGCTGTGCGGGTTGCTGCGCCAGGCAGGGTTCGCGGTGCCCTGAAGGCGGCACGCTGACTGCCGGCACCGATCGCGGAAACAGGCCGGACCTGGGCCGGGTAGGACCCAAGCCGGGTAGAGTCGACTGTCAGTCGACTATCGCGCGCAGCGCGGGGTTTTGCCAGCGGCTGGAAGAGCAGTCGACTAACAGTCGACTCTACCAACCCGGAGCACCCGACCAACGTGGAGCACCCGACCAACCTGGCACGCGCAACCAACCCGGAGTACGCGACCAACCTGGACCGCGCGCCGCCTCAGCGCCCGCGAACCTCGAACGGCTGCTCCTGCCATTCCTCCACGCTGCCATCGCGGCCGTGCAGGCGCAGGCCCAGCCAATGCCGCCCGGGCGCCAGCGTGGTCGTGTCCAATGACGCATCGAAGCCCACCGCCGGATGCTGCGGGTCAGTGCTGTCCGGCCAGGTCTGGCGCACGTCGAATGCGCGGCCATAGCGCGCATCCCCCACCGAGCGGCCATCGACCAGCACTTCAACCCGTGCCAGGCCGACACCGTCCTTGAACGCCCACCCCTTGATGGCCAGCACGCCGGACACCTTTTCGCCGTTGGAAGGGGTATCCAGCCACGCCATTGCCGGAGTCACGCACGCCCCCGGCGCACGCTGCGCCGGCAGGCGGAACAGCAGGAACCGCTGGAAGCCATGGTCACTGCTGACCACCCGCGGCGCCGGCAACGGCCCCACCTGCTCGCAGATGGCGTGATAGCGCGCCAGCAGATCGCGGTAACGCTGATCGCTGGGTGAAAGCACCAGCAGCATCGGCGCCGAGCGCTTGCCTTCATGCAGCAGACCCCACTGCGCCAGCTGCGCGGTGCGCCCATGCTTGTCGTTGAGCGGGTGCGGCAGCACTTCGATATCGCCATTGCCGAGCTGGAAGCCCAGCTCGGCGCCAACCTTGAAGTTCCCCGCCAGCACCCGCGTGCCCGCCGGCATCTGCTGCAACTCTTCGCGCACCGTCATCGCCAACGGCTGCCAGCCAGCGAAATTGCGCGGGTAGTACTTGCTGCCTGCCAGCTGCTCACGCAACGCAGGCGTGGAGGCCATCAGGTAATAGCCGAACGCCAGCACCATGCCTGCGCCGGCCAGCCACCAGCCGGTGCGCCGCAGCCAGCGTGGCCAGCCGTTGAGCACCACCGGCACCGCCACCAGCAGGGCCAGGTAGCCCGGCAGTGGCCAATGGAAACTGATCCGCTCGACGTCGGTGAAGAAGCCCAGCAGGAAGATGCCCAGCGTGGATACGCCCCCGACCAGGCCGAAGTAGCGCCACTGCACACGCGTGCCGCCGCCCCTGCGGGTACCGGCCACCGCCACCTTCCACATCGCCATGCACAGGATCGGGGTGACCAGCATCGGCTGGATCACCAGGAACCACAGCCCGTTCCATTCGAACGTCCAGGGATGGCGCTCGACCACCTGGAACTTCAGGCCAGCGTCGTGGTTGTCCGCATTCCATGCCAGCAGCGGCAGCCAGGCCAGCACGCCTACCGCCAGTGCGACCCATACGCGCGGATCGGCCAGCATGCGCCGCCCCTGCGGCAGCGCCAGCAGCGCGATGAAGCCCACGCCGATGACACCGATGAAACGGTAGTGACTGAGCGCTCCGATCGACAGGCCCAGCGCAAGCTTCATCGCCGACGATGCATCGACGTTGTGCAGCAGCCGTGCACCGGCGTGCAGGCAGATCACCGCGGCCAGCGCCATAGGTACATCCGGCACCGCCAGCAGGCCCAGCGTCGCCGACAAAGGCATCAACAGCGTGAGGCTGCCCGCCTGCCAACCAGCCACATTGCCGAACCAGCGCGTGGCAGTGCGCACCACCAGCAACGGCAGCAGCGCGCCGATGGCCAGGAACGGCAGGCGCAACGCGAGCACATGGTGGCCACCGATCTCCACCCCCAGGCGCGCCAGCCATGCGGTCAGTCCGGGAAGGTCCGAATACGCGGCGGCCAGATGCTGGCCTTCCTGCCAGTAGAACGCCTCGTCAACGAACAGTGGCAGGCGCGCAGCCACCACCAGCTTGGCCGCTGTGACCAGCGTCCATAACCAGAGAAATATTGTCCGCGCGCGCTGTTCGCCTTGCATTGCTCTATGGATAATCGAATGGATTCCAGACCTGAGACGATCATGCCAGCCTCGTCCCCCAATCCCACCATGCTAACCGATCAACTGCGCCAGGCCCTGCGGGAGGCACAGGATCAGGTAAACGCACTGGTGCTGGGCAAGGTGCCGGAAGTCAGGCTGGCCTTTGTCGCTCTGCTTTCCGGTGGTCATCTGCTGATCGAGGATCTGCCCGGCCTGGGCAAGACCACGCTGGCGCATGCGTTGGCCAGCAGCCTGGGCCTCAGCTTCCAGCGCGTGCAGTTCACCTCCGACCTGCTGCCCGCCGATGTACTGGGCGTCTCGGTATACGAAGCCGGCAGCCGCCAGTTCCAGTTCCATCCAGGGCCGGTATTCACCCACGTGCTGCTGGCCGATGAGATCAACCGCGCGCCACCGCGCACGCAGAGCGCGCTGCTGGAGGCGATGGCCGAACAGCAGGTCACCCTGGATGGACAGACCCACCCCCTGCCCGATCCGTTCTTCGTGATCGCCACGCAGAACCCGGTGGACCTGTCCGGCACCTTCCCGCTGCCGGATTCGCAGCTGGACCGTTTCCTGCTGCGACTGGCGATGGGCTACCCAAGCGCGCAGGCCGAACGCGAACTGCTGCGCGGCACCGATCGTCGTGACCTGATCGCACGTGCCGTACCGAAGCTGGATGACACTCAGGTACGCGCGCTGCGTGAGGCCGTCGGCCAGGTCCATGCCAGCGATGCACTGGTCGACTACGTGCAGGCCCTGCTGACCCGCAGCCGCCAGCACGCCGGCGTGCGCGTGGGCCTGTCACCGCGTGCCGGCCTTGCGCTGCTGCGCGCGGCCAGGGCGCATGCACTGCTGCTGGGCCGCGGCCACGTGGTGCCCGAGGACGTGCAGACCCTGTTCGTGGCGGTGGCCGGTCATCGCCTGGTGGCCGAAGCCGAGTCCAGCTCGGGGCCGGCACTGGCACGAGCCATCCTGCAGACCGTTGCGGTGGATTGAGGGTGGCCACGCGCTGGGCACGACTGCAACTGCTGGCACGCCCGCGCAGGCCTGAAGCACTGCCGCAGCGCCTGGACCGCCATCGCATCTACGTGCTGCCCACCCGCTTCGGCCTGTTCGTCGCCACGCTGCTGGCGGCAATGCTGCTGGGCGCACTGAACTACAACAACAACCCGGCGTTGCTGCTGGCCCTGCTGCTGGCGGCAGCGGCGATCGCCAGCGCCATCGCCGCGCACCTGCAGCTGTCGGGCGTGCAGATCGATGCGATCTCCGCCGAACCGGCTCCGGCCGGACAACCGCTGCGCCTGCGCGTGGACCTGTCACTGCACGATCCGCGCGCACGCCACGGCCTGCACCTGCAGCTGGGTGACAGCGAAGCCTGGATGTCACTGCCTGCGCACGGCCGTGGCGAAGTGGAGCTGCAGGTCACCACCGAACGCCGCGGCTGGCTGGAACTGCCACGCATCCGCCTGTCCACCACCCAGCCACTGGGCCTGGTCCGGGCATGGTCGTGGGTGTGGCCGGAACAAACGCTGCTGGTCTATCCGCAACCCGAAGCGCTGGCGCCTGCACTGCCGGAAAGCGGCAACGATCCGCTGCATACCCGCGCCCATGCCAGTGGCGAGGAACTGCATCAGCTGCGGCCCTATCGTGCGGGCGATGCACCACGCAGCATTTCATGGAAGCACTCGGCACGCCGCGACAGCCTGCTGGTGCGCGAGTACGAAAAGCCAGTCGGCATCGAAGTCATCCTCGACTGGCGCAGGCTGTCTCCGCTGGGCCATGAAGCACGCATCGCGCGTTTGGCACGATGGGTCGACATGGCCGAGCGCGAAGGCCGCCGCTACACCCTGCTGCTGCCTGCACATCCACCGTTCGGGCCCGGGCAGGGCGCCAGTCACCACCACCTGTGCCTGCGCGCACTGGCATTGATGCCGCATGACTGAAACCACGCCCGCCCTCGACCGCAATGCCCGCAACTGGACCCTGGCCAGCGCGGCATTGGCGCTGTTGCCGTTGCTGCTGCAGCTGCCGCCCCTGCTGGCTGGCGTGATCGCGGCCGCGGCGCTCGTGACTGCAGCCCTGTCGTGGCGGAAGGTACTGCCCATGCCGGTGCGCCTGCTGCTGGTGCTGGCCATGCTCGGTGCCATCGTCTGGCAGATGGGGATGGTTCGACCCGGGCGCGATACAGGTTGCGCCCTGCTGGCAGCGATGCTGGCGATCAAGTCCAGCGAACTGCGCAGCCGGCGCGATGCCCGCAGCCTGCTCGGCTTCGCGCTGTTTTCCCCGTTTGCGGCATTCCTGCTCGACCAGGGGCCACTGACCACCGTGTTGGCCGCATTGGCGGGGATCAGCGCGTTGCTCGCCCTGCAGCGCCTGGCCGGGGATGAAGGCCACGCCGGCCACCTGCCACTGCGAGGGCAGCTGCGCGGCGTTGGCCGCCTGCTGGCGATCGGCCTGCCACTGGCATTGGCCTGCTTCTGGCTGTTCCCGCGGTTGGCGACCCCGCTATGGGGCGTTCCCGAGCGCGCGGTCGGCACGCCGGGGCTGTCCGACAGCATGGAACCCGGCCAGTGGCTGGACCTGATGGCCGACGACGCCCCGGCGCTGCGCGTGCAGTTCTTCGGTGCGGTGCCCGAGCCGATGCAACGCTACTGGCGAGGGCCGGTACTGACCGCCTTCGATGGCCGGCGCTGGACACGTGACCGCGCCAGCGAGCGACGACCGGCGGCCGTGGTCGAGGCCGGCACGCAGGACTGGGACTACCAGATCGACTACGAGCCCACCGACCGGCGCCAGCTGGTGGCACTGGACCTGCCCAGCCGCGCCCCAGCAGGCAGCACGCTGGATGCTGACATGAGCCTGAGCAGCGAGCGGCCACTGGCGTCGCTGAGCCGCTGGCGACTGCATTCGGCGCCACCTCAACGCTTCGACAGCACGCTGTCGCCCTATCTGCGACGGGCCGCGCTGCAGTTGCCCAGCGGCTTCAACCCGCGCACCGCCACACTGGCGCAGCAATGGCGGCAGGATGCCGGCGGTGATGACGAAGCCATCGTCCGCCGCGCGCTGCAATGGATCACCACCGATTTCTCCTACACGCTGCAGACGCCACCGGCGGGACGCGATCCGGTCGACGAGTTCCTGTTCGGCTACAAGGCCGGCTTCTGCGAACACTTCAGTTCCGCCTTCGTGGTACTCATGCGCAACGCCGGCATTCCGGCGCGGGTGGTGACCGGCTTTGCTGGTGGCACCTACAACCGCCTTGGCGACTACTGGATCGTGCGGCGGATGGACGCCCACGCCTGGGCCGAGGTATGGCTGCCGCAGCGCGGCTGGGTACGGGTCGACCCTACCGCCGCAGTGGCACCGGAACGCATCCTCGATACCCTCGACGACCGCCTGCAGGCAGGTACCGACAGCCCGCTGCGGCAACGCTGGCAGCAGCTGGGGCAGATGGGCGACTGGCTGCGCCGCGGCTGGAACGACCTGGTGCTCTCCTTCGATGCGCGCCGCCAGCAGCAGCTGCTCAAGCCGTTCGGACTGGATGATCTCGGCCCCACGCAACTTGTCGCTGGCTTCGTGGTGGCAACGGTGCTGGCCCTGGCGTGGATGGCCTGGCTGCTGGCCCGGGGCGAGCGCGAACGTGACCCGCTGCTGCGTGCCTGGCGCGGGCTGGGCCGGCGCTATGCCCGCCTCGGGCTGGGCCGGCAACCCCACGAAACCGCGCAGGACTGGGCACGGCGGGTCCATGCCCAACGTCCCGATCCCGCCCTGCTCGCACTCAGCCAGCGTTTCGCCGACGCGCGTTACGCTGGAACTTGCACCGACCTCGCTTCATTATTGCGGGACCTGCGCAGGCATCGCCCGACTTCCGGAGCCTCCCCATGAACACCAAGTTCCTCCTCACCGCTGTGGCCACGCTGGCCCTGTCGGCCTGCGCCACGGCCCCAAAGCCGCTGCAGGGACAGTTCAGCCTGGTCTCCCCGCGCGATTCGGTCGCCACCCAGCAGGTCGGCACGCCGGTCCGTTGGGGCGGTCGCATCATCGAAACCAAGCCCGGCCAGGGCGAGACCTGCTTCCAGATGATCTCGCGCCCGCTCAACGCCAGCGGCCGCCCGAACACCACCTCGTCCGACGCCAGCGACGGCCGCTTCATCGCCTGCCGCGCCGGCTTCTACGACCCGGCCGTGTTTGAAGCAGGCCGTGACGTGACCTTCATCGGCAAGATCGATGGCTACCAGAACACCCGCATCGGGGACTACGACTACCGCCTGCCGAAGCTGTCGGCCGATGTGATCTACCTGTGGCCGGAACAGCGCCAGGTCGACGTGGTGCCCTACCCCTATGGTCCGTGGGGCCCGGGTCCGTATGGCCCGTACTGGGGCGGTTACGGCCGTTGGGGTTGGTGGTGATCGCCAACCGGCACGCGTGACGGAAAAGGCCGCCCTCGGGCGGCCTTTTTCATCCACGCATGGCGTGGATCTACAGCGGGGTACCCGTGGTACTCCTGCGTGGATAGGGGCTTCAACGCCCCGGCGTACCGAAATGCCCCAGCTGTGCACCCGCCAGCAGGTGCATGTGGATGTGGAACACGGTCTGCCCGGCATCTTCACGGCAGTTCATCACGATGCGGTAGCCGTCCTGTGCGAACCCTTCGCGGCGCGCGTACTCGGCAGCGGCCAGCGCCAGCTTGCCGATCAGGTGTGCCTGCGAGGGCTGCAGGTCATCCAGGGTCGGAATGATCTCGTTCTTTGGAATGAACAGCACATGCACCGGCGCCTGCGGTGCGATGTCCTTGAAGCCCAGCACCTCGTCATCCTCGTAGACGATGGTGGCCGGGATCTCGCGACGGATGATCTTGCTGAAGAGGGTTTCAGTGCTCATGTTCGGCCTCGGCGGAAATGTCATCCGCATTGTAGGCCGGCCGCGCCGGCGGATGCCCGGCCGGCGTTCAATCGCGGAATTCGCTGCGCGTTCCGAACGCGTGCGAGAGCGTGCCGCGATCGACGTATTCGAGTTCACCGCCCAGTGGCAGGCCCTGCGCCAGGCGGCTCGGCTGCACCTTGCGCGCGCGCGCCAACTGCGCCAGATAGTGCGCGGTGGCCTCGCCCTCGACGGTGGCACTGGTGGCGATGATCAGTTCCTGCACCTCGCCTCCGGCCAGGCGCTGCTCCAGCTGTTCCAGGCCCAGTTCGCGCGGGCCGATGCCATCGAGCGGCGACAGACGGCCCTGCAGCACGAAGTAGACGCCGCGGAAACCGGTGGCGTTCTCGATGGCCAGGCGATCGGCGGGCGATTCGACCACGCACAGCTGGCTGCGCTCGCGGCTGCTGTTGGCGCAGGTCGGGCACAACTCGGATTCGCTGAAATCGCGGCACTGTGCGCAGTGGCCAATGCGCTCCACCGCCAATGCCAGTGTCTCGGCCAGACGCTGGCCACCTTCGCGCTCGCGTTCGAGCAGGTGGTAGGCCATGCGCTGCGCGGTCTTCTGGCCGACGCCAGGCAGCACCCGCAACGCGTCGATCAATTGTTCAAGCAAGGGTGCAGACACGGCGGCATGCTTTCATGGCGTCGATCAAGCTCGACGGCTACAGGTTCCGTGGCACCCGGTTGCACGGGTGCCACGCCGAAAATCAGAACGGCAGCTTCATGCCCGGCGGAAGCTGCATACCGGCGGTGGCCGAACCCATCTTCGACTTCGACTCGGCATCGATCTTGTTCGAGGCGTCGTTGAAGGCGGCGGCGATCAGGTCTTCCAGCATCTCCGGGTCGCTGGCCAGCGACGGGTCGATGCGCACCTTGCGGCATTCCTTGGCGCCGGTCAGGGTCACGCTGACCATGCCGCCACCGGCGCTGCCGGTCACTTCGATCTTGGCAATTTCTTCCTGGGCCTTCTGCAGGTTTTCCTGCATCTTCTGGGCCTGCTGCATCAGTTGGGCGATGTTTCCGCGCATGGTGTCTTACTCGTCAAAAGAACGGATGGAATCGGAAACAACCCGGGCACCGTGCTGTTGGATCAGCACCTGCACTTCCGGGTCGTCCATGAAAACGGCCTCTGCTTCCTGCTGCCGTTCGCCACGCTGGCGGTCGGCGCGCTGGTGCAGGGTCTCGGCCGGAACGTGTTCGGTTTCCACGGTCTCGACCACGATCTTCGGCGCTTGGCCCAGGGCCTTTTCCAGCATCTCGCCCAGGGCGGCCAGCGCGCGCTCCGAGCGCAGGTATTCAAATCCGGGCGAAAGGCCCAGTTTCAAGGTCCCGTGCTGGCAGCTGATGAAGGCGGCATTGGCGGCCAACTGCCGCGATGGGCCGCTGAGACCGCTGTTGGCGACCAGATCCAGCCAGTCCTCGGCCGTGGCCAGCTCGCTGACGCCGTCCTGCGGCGCGGTATCACGCGCCGGGACCGGTTCGGCGGGTGCAATGGCAATGCCATCGGCGCGGAACGGGCGCTCGGGCGGGGCAGGTTCGCTGGGGGCCGCGGCGGGAGCCGGCGGCTCGTGCCAGGGCGCGACCATGGCCGCCTCCGGGCCGGCCATCTCGGCCGCCAGTGCTGCGTCACGAGACTCGGCTTCGTCGGTGGCCCACGGCGGCAGATCGTCGCTCGTTTCTGCTTCAGCGGCCGGCGGCGGCACCTCTGCTTCGGCCTTTACCGGCGGCGGCGACACGGGCTCTTCCACCGGAACAGGCTCGGGTTCCGGCGTCGGGTCCGGCTCGGGCTGCGGGGCCGGCTCAGGCTCGGGGTCAGGTTCGCGCGGCGCAGCCTCGGACGGCGCGGCCGCCTGCGTCGCCGGGGTCGGGGCCGCCTGAGCGGCGGCAGCGGCCGGCGCCGCTTCGTGGTTGCCGGCACCGCTGCCTCCACCGGCAACGTTGCCGCCTGCTGCACCTTCAACCGACTTCGGCACCGGCGGTACCGCGGCAGCCGGACGGAATGCCAGCATCCGCAGCACGGCCATCTCGAAGCCCGCGCGCGGGCTCGGCGCCAGCGGCAGGTCGCGGCGGCCATTCAAGGCCATCTGGTACCAGAGCTGCACCACTTCCGGGCGCAGGCGCTCGGCGAATGCGGTGGCATCCAGGCCTTCGGCAACGGCCGCACCCGGTACCAGCTGCTGCACCTGGATGCGGTGCAGGCCTTCGGCCAGCGCTTCCAGCACACCACTCCAGTCCGGTGAGAATTCAGCCAGCGCGGCCACCACCTGCAGCAGGCGCGGGCCATCGCCCTCGGCCAGTGCATCCAGCATCGCGGCCACCTGGGTGCGGTCGACGGTGCCCAGCATCGTGCGCACCACGTCCTCGCGCAGTGCGCCGCCGGCATAGGCAATCGCCTGGTCCAGCAGCGACAGGCCGTCACGCAGGCTGCCATCAGCGGCCTTGGCCAGCTGCACGATGGCGCTGCCGTCGGCCTCGATCTCTTCTGCCGCCAGGATGCGGGTCATCTGGCCCTGGATCTGGTCCTCGTCCAGGCGCTTGAGGTTGAACTGCAGGCAGCGGCTGAGCACGGTGACCGGCAGCTTCTGCGGGTCGGTGGTGGCCAGCAGGAACTTCACGTGCTCCGGCGGCTCTTCCAGCGTCTTCAGCAGCGCGTTGAACGCCGCTTTGGACAGCATGTGCACTTCGTCGATCAGGTAGACCTTGTACTTGCCACGCGAGGGCATGTACTGCGCGTTCTCGATCACCTCGCGCACGTCGTCCACGCCGGTGTTGGACGCGGCGTCGATTTCCAGCAGGTCGATGTAGCGGCCGGCGTCGATGTCCAGGCAGGCCGCGCACTGGCCGCAGGGATCGGCACTGGTGCCCTGCTCGCAGTTCAGCGACTTGGCGAAGATGCGCGCGATGGTGGTCTTGCCCACGCCGCGGGTGCCGGTGAACAGGAACGCATGGTGGACCCGGCCGCTGTCCAGCGCATTGCTGAGCGCACGGACCACGTGTTCCTGGCCCACCAGCTCGGCAAAACGCTTCGGACGCCACTTGCGGGCAAGGACGAGATAGGACATCAGGCCACCGTTTTCCATCGGATGTTCCATTGTGCCATGCCTGTCCAGCCCCCTCGCCTCCGGCACGCCCTTCGCAGGTTCTTGGCCGGGGTGCTTGTGAAGTGCCGCGCAGCCCGCTAGAATCTGCGCCCCTGCTGAGGCGTTTGCCGATGGCAGGGATCCGGAGAGGTGTCCGAGTGGTTGAAGGAGCACGCCTGGAAAGTGTGTAAGCGTCTAAACCGCGCTTCGGGGGTTCGAATCCCCCTCTCTCCGCCAGATTACGCAAACCCCTGTTTACGCAGGGGTTTTTGCTTTTCTGGGGTGATCTTCGGCGGGACACAAATCGGGACACATCTCGCGATGCGCATCCCACACCACCTCGTTCGCGCGCCCTCAGGGCTCTGGTCTTTCCGGCAACGGGTCCCCACCGATCTCCAGGCCATCGTTGGCCGACGCATCTTCAAGCGCACCCTGCGCACGTCCGAGCTGGCCGTGGCCCAGTTGCGCGCCCTGCAACTGGCGGCGCGCTATGCTCAAGCCTTCGACGTGTTGAGGGAGCAACGCATGGGAATCAAGGAAGAGGACATCGACGCGCTGCTCAGGCGCCTGACCGATGGCGACCCGCTACAGCAGTTGATCTTGAACCGGACCAAGACAGCAGACGGGACGGTGACCGAGCACTGGCAAATCGACACGCCAGACGATGTCAGGCTCTATCAGCAGATGATGGAGCTCTCTGCCTCTCAGCCCAGTGAGCTGAGCGAGTTGATCCGTGAGGGCGTGCCGCCCATGCCCGTGGCCCGTCGCGTGACCAAGCCTGCCGTGGAGACCATCACCCTGGGCAAGGCCCGCGACGCTTGGCTGGCCAGCATCCAGCCCGGCTGCCTCCCCAAAACGTTCACCATTAAAAAGACCGCCATCGAGGCACTGGTGTCCTTCCTGGGGGAAAAGGCCAAACTCCACTCGGTCACCCGGTCCGACCTGGCTCGGTGGTATCAGTTCATGCGGGACGGGGGCGCAGCCACCCCCACCCTTACGAACAAGCAAAGTTATGTCGGCGGCCGCGGAGGGTTTTTCGAATGGGCGATTGCATCCGGCCACTACCCCAAAGGCGACAACCCAGCGGCCGGCCATATCACTTACTCCACTAGGGAGAAGCGGGCGCGGAAGAAGTTCGGCTTCAAAGCCTATGACAGTCATCAGGTCCAAGCGCTGTTCGCACCGGCCGCGTTCCAAGACCTGGCCCTGTCCGCCCGTTGGGCCTCGTTGCTGGGCCTCTACACGGGTGCCCGGGCATCAGAGGTCGGTCAGCTCTTGGTCGAGGATGTCTTGACGGTGGACGGACTGCCCTGCATCCGTATTTCTGACGAGGGGGAGCACCAGAAGGTCAAAACCGAGGTGAGCCTGCGCACCATCCCCGTGCATCCCGACCTCATTGAGCTGGGCTTCTTGGACTGGGTGGGCACCCTTCGAGCGCAGAAGGCACCACGGCTCTTCCCCGCCGCCAAGGCGAACGCCAAAAACGGTGCGGGCAACTGGATCACGAAGGCGTTTGGCCGACACCTGGAACAGGTCGGGGCAAACTGGCCGGAAGCCAAAAGGGGCTTCCATTCGTTGCGCAAGACCTTCATCCAAGAGCTTCAGGGCGCTGGCGTAGTGTCCGAACTCCGGGCCCAACTGGTGGGCCATGAGCTGGACGACGAGCACCATGCGACCTACAGCAGGACCTTCACGGTCCGGGAAAAGCTGGAAGGCCTTAAAGGCGTCTCGCCGGGGCTGGCGGTGCTTTCGTATGGGTTGACTCTGCCGCTCCTCAGGAGTCTCCTGACCGGTTAAAGCGCTAAACACCCCGCGACGGCGGGTGAAGCGGTTTGTCTTTTTAGCTTTTCAACATCAGGAGGATGTATGGGACGGCGAAGCGGCTTAGAAGGGTTTTTGCGGGCAGCCGGCCGGGCAGCGGCAGCGGCAGAGCGGGAGACCAAACGCCAGCAGAGGATGCAAGCCACTCAACAGAGGCAGTTGGAGCGCCAAGAGCGCATGGCGGCCGCACAGCTGTTGCGAGAGATTCGCGCCTACGAGCTGTCGGAACGTGAAGCCGCTCGCCAAGCCAAAGCGGGATACCTAGAAGATCGACAGGGCGAGGTCGACGATCTCAACGCCGAGTTGAAGGACCGCCTGGAGGAGCTCGAGGGGTTGCTGGTGCACACCCTATCGGTGAACGACACCATCCGCTTTGACAGCCTACGTCACACCGCCCCCCACCCTGCCTTTGAGGTGCCGAAGGAGTTGGTGCCCGGCTTCGCACCAGCCGCTGCGGAGATCGTCCCACCGACGGGCCTTGCCCGCTTTTGGCCGGGAGCCGGGAAGAAGCACGCGGCTGCATTGGCGGCGGCGCAACAGGCCCACCAGCAAATCCTCGACCAGTTCCAACGGGCAGAGACGCTAAAGAAGCAGAAGCTGGCTGACCTGCGTGCTCAACACGAGGCTGCTCGCGCCCTCTACGAGGCCGACGTGGCCCGCCGAAACGGGGAAGTTGACGAGTTCCAACGCGCCTACTTGGCCCATGAGCCTGATGCCATCGTGGCCTACAACGACATGGTCTTGGCACGCTCGGAATACCCGGCCCAAGGCTTTCCCCAGCGATACAAGCTCGCGTATGCGGACGCGTCCAAGGAACTGATCATCGAATACGACCTTCCAGAGCTTTCGGTCGTTCCCACGGAGGCCGACTACCGCTACGTCAAGACCCGGGATGCTATCGACGCCAAGGCGCGTAAGGCAAGCGACATCAAAGCGCTCTACCAGGACATCATCGCCTCGATCACCTTGCGCACACTGCACGAGGTGTTTGAAGCCGACCAAGCGGATGCCTTAGCGTTGGTGACCTTCAATGGCGTGGTCGATGCACACGACCCCACCACTGGGCAAGAGGTCCGCGTCCCTGTGGTCTCGGTCCGCGCGACCAAGGCCTCCTTCCTGCAACTACGGCTGGACCGAGTAGAAAAGATCCCATGCCTCCGAAACTTGGGCGCTCAGGTATCCAGCCGGCCGGATGAGCTACAAGCCATCAAGCCGATTGTTGAGTTCAACATGGTCGATAAGCGCTTCATTGCCCAGACAGACGTGCTCTCGGGCCTGGAGTCGCGGCCCAACCTGCTGGAGCTGACCCCTGGTGAGTTCGAAGCGCTGGTATCGAATCTCTTTAGTCAAATGGGGTTGGATACAAAGCTGACACGCAGCTCCCGCGACGGCGGCGTGGATGCGGTGGCCTTCGACACCCGGCCGGTGCTTGGTGGAAAGGTCGTCATTCAAGCCAAGCGCTATAAGGACACAGTTGGCGTCAGCGCGGTTCGGGACCTCTACGGAACCATGCTCAACGAAGGTGCCAGCAAAGGCATCCTAGTTTGCACCAGCGGCTACGGCACTGCGGCGTTCGAGTTCGCAAAGGATAAGCCCATCGAGTTGATCGATGGAGGCGGCCTGCTCTACCTCTTAAGGGAGCATGCAGGCCTTGATGCACGTATCGCAGCGTAAGGACCAACAAAATGGCAAACGGATCCGCCGCTCACGATAGCAAAGTGGCTGTGTTGGTCGATTGCGACAATGTAAACCCTGAGATCGTTGACCATGCCCTACTGATGGGAGCGCAGTTCGGCCGGGTGGTGGTTCGGAGGGGTTACGGCAACCACTCCACGCTGACCAAGCGTTGGCAGGAAACACTCGTCCGGCAAGCGTTTACCCCATGCCTGCAATACCAATACGCCGCTGGCAAGAACACGGCGGACATCGCGTTGGCGCTGGACGCCTTAGAAGCCATGTTCGACCAGCGCGCAGACACCTTCTGTTTGGTCACCAGTGACTCTGACTTCGCCTACCTGTGTCGTAAGCTTCGAGAACGAGGAGCCACGGTTTGCATCGTGGGTGAAGCTAAGACGCCAGAGGCGTTGCGTAACGCCTGCGACCAGTTTTTTGAGTGGCAACCAACGGAGTCGAATGCGACCTGCGAAGAGTCGCCTGCTCCGACTGCTAAAGTCGCGCCCAGCAAAGCCGAAGTGGCCAAGCCGATTCCCAAACGCCGCCCTCGCTTCCTTGTCGACGCGGTTGCCTTACTAGCCGATGGGACCACGGACGGGGAAGTGGTGCTAGGGACACTCGGCCACTATCTGAAGCGGACTGACCCATCCTTCTCGCCGAAGGCCTACGGCCACTCCGGCCTCCTGGACATGATCCAGACATATGACCTGCTGACAGCCACACAAGCGCCCGGCGGGCATTGGCTAGTCAGACTGGCACCACAACCCGAATCGACAGCTGCATGACTTTGTTACCGGCAGGCTTCTGTCATCCCTAGGCATTGAGAGTCAACTTCAATATTTGTGAACCAGCGCAGATTCCGTCTCTTGCCAAACTGGGACGAAGTGCTTCGATGTGAAGACCCTTCATACTGAGAGCTTCAGAGATCCAATGCCTGCCAACGTAGAACTTCGCATCGCCAGCCGCCTTCTGCCCGCCCTCATGGCGCAAAGCGGGACCAGAGACGTCGCCGAACGCGAAGCCGATATTCAACACGCTCTGGATGTAGCCGCCGCTCTGATGCGCCGGTTCGCAGCATCACCTGCCGGACAAGCGCAGCAAGCCTATGTGCCCAGCGCCGGGGCGCGACCTGCCCCACGGGCGGCGACTGTAAGCCGAGATCAGGTGCCGCCAACGTTCATTTCGCCCGACGAATGGCGCAAGGCACGCGGGCTGGCTCCCGCGCCGGCTCCTCGAAAGCCTTCTGGACCGACGATTCACTGAAAGGCAAAGCCCCGCATCTGCGGGGCTCTTTCGTTCAATGGAGGGTGGGCGGCCGTGGCTTCAAAACTGGCACCGGGGAGTCGGCGACAACCGGAGCCATGGTCTGGCACTCAAGGACGAACTGTGACGGCGAAGGCATGGCCTCCAGTTCGGTCGCTCTACGAAGAACATCCGCATCGACCTCCGCCAATGCCTCGGCGGAGCCCCGCGACCGCGCCTTCTCCAGCTCCTTGGTCCGTTGCTCCAGCGCAGACAGGCGGCGCTCCCGGCGCTGCGTCCATTCTGGGCGCGAGTAGCCGTTGGTTCCCATGGGGTAGTCGGTGTTGAAGCGCTCCCATTCGTGCTGAGCCAGGTGATGTAGGCGTTCAGCCCTGCCCAGCGACACCAATCGCAAGGCACGCCCCAGGATTGCCGCTCGCAGTGCCCGGACCTGGAGAACCGCCTTGGTGATCCACTGCCGTAACGGGACGGTCTCCCCAGCCCGCCCAAGTTCGGCTTGAGCCCATTCGAGACCAGCACGGATGCGCTGGGTCGCCAGGTCTGCCCTGGCGCGCGCGATGTCCTGAAGGTCTCGCAGGGCCTGAGCCACGCGCTCGGCGAGGCTGATGGGCCGCTGATCTTCGTTCGCTTCGTGCTGGCGGCCCAAGACCTGAGGCAGCCGCATTCCGGACACGCCTCGAATCTCCAAGCCAGGAGCCAAGCCCCGCATGGAGGACGGCCGGCCACCTTGGCCATGACCGACTGACGGATGCATGGGCACGGCCCTGCCCTCACGCCCAGCTTGAATGGTGAAATGGTCCAGATGTTCGGCGTTGCCGGCCTCAATGGCGTCATTCTCTGCTACCAGCCGGCTGTCCATGCCCTTTCGGGACAGCGCGGCAGCCGCCTTGCCCAGGTGCTTGGTCGGCTCTCGAGACAATGCCACCGCCTGGAGTTCGTCTCCCCGGTCCGACGCCGCCCGAGCCTGCTCTGCCAAGCTGCGGTGGTCAATCGTGACCGTCAGGCCAGCGGCTTCAAGATGTGCGTTGGTCGTTTCAGCGACCATTTCCCGGACCCATTGAACCTGCACTTTCCCCGACACGCCCCCATCGAGCTCGCGCGTTTTCTGTCCAAACCCATCCGGACCAATGCGCCTGGTGCTGGCAAGCAGGTGCACGTGATGGTTGAGCCCGTCCGGGGTTCCAGGGGAGTGAATGCTGGCTTGAATGGCGAACTGGTAGCGGTCTACCAACGCCTCGGCAATGGAAAACGCCAAGTGTGCGCGCTGTTCGTCCGAAAGCTCATGGGGCAACGACAGCTCGAACTCGCGAGCCACCGTAGCGTCCTTACGGCGCTCGGCGGCTTCGGCCACGGCCCAAAGCTCGCCGGGCACCAGCGCCCAGTCGGGTGCATCTGGCGGCGCGAGGCAAAAGGTTTCGACAACGCCGCTCCTACGGCGGTAGTCGTGCTGTTGCCCGGTCGCGAAATCGGACAGCAGTAGACCGCCCCGATAGGCGGCTGCGGCGACGGCGGACTGGCCCTTGCCTCGGCTGAAGGTTTTGACTGATGTGTGGAAGATGGCCATAAAGACTCCTGTGAAAACAGGTTCTTTATGGATCAGCTTTTGCCGTTGGCAAGCCTCGCAGAGGCTTGGGGTCCCAGGGGCGAAGCCCTTGGCGCGCGCATCCGCCAGGATGCCTAAGTGCGCTCTTCCAACCTTGGACAGCCTCTACAAATCTCAAGAAGAATCCGTCTCTCATCTTGCTATGATGCAGGCATTGACGAACAATCCAGTATCTGACAAGGAGATCGCGGATGAACAAGGCTACGGAAGAACGTGCGAAAAAGCTCCTCGCGCAGGTCAGCGCTGAACTTAAAGGGTTCGAGGACGCCGACGCAGATACTACGATTCGCATTCCAATCTCGATTCTGGATGAAATGGAGGATCTTCTTACTTCAACCCTCCAGCGTGGAAGGATTGGTCGCGCAGTTAGGAAGCCGGGTGGCTCAAAACTTTAGATCCTGAGCATTCGAAGATACCGGCCCAATCGGGCATGTCGCGCACCGAATGGTAGGTAACAGTAAATGAGTTGGCCTCAGGTCATAAGTAAAGGAAAGAAATATGATCTTTCCCACTTGGAAGATTTCTCTAGAGACATCATCATTGAAGGCGCGCGAATAACGCTTTCGATATCTTTTGGCCCCCATGTCTTCTGCGACGAGAAGGCAAACGGCGATCAGATCCCATTTTTGGCGGCTGAGCGCTATTTCTGCATTGCGCGATACGAAGAGAGCTTTAACGTAGTTCACCACATGGCCAATCGCTTCGAAGCTGGCCATGTCAGGGTCTTCAAGAAAAGCAAGAAAATCAACGGCGACTGGGTATCCGAGGAACAGATGTATCAGACGGAACTCGAAGGCGTTGCCATTTTCATGATAATCCGCCACCCCGACCCGGGCGTGCTTCATCTGAAAGTAATATCCTCCTATCCGCTCAAAAGCATCCACACCCTGCCGAAAGGCAAGCTCTACACGGTGATGGTCGCACTCAAGCGTAAGCTGGCAGACTTGCCCCTCATCTGATCGCTCAGCTTTTGCAATAGTGAGTTTTTTTACAGCTCCCAAGCAGCGCGCTTGCTATTTAGCAGGATCTGGGGCTTTGGTTAGCGCCCAGCGGCCAACTAACCGGACCCATTGCACGCTCCGTCAGCCGACCCTCGGAACAATATAAAAAAAAGCGCCCCATTGCTGGGGCGCTTTTCGAAGCTTATACTCGGATTTCTCTTTCCGGCTTTACCGAAACCCCGCTCCAGGCTAGGAATGGACGAATCCATCGAGACACCTACACCTTCTTACAAATCTTTACGCAAGAAGGACTTCCGGTTTGTCGGTGTAGACGTATACTCTCCCATTCACGCCAAGTCGTCCACACCATAACCGGAACACATTGTTTCATACGTGGAACAGATCGAGGCCAAGGTCGTCATTGATGCCGGTGACCTGCGGAGAAGGACCTTTCATCCCTTTAACGTTCATCTTGCATGCTATCAGCGCGCAAGGCGTCAAAGATGATTGAAGCAATGCCTCAGCCCAGCTTCATCCAACGCTTAGCGTCTTCCACAACAGCCTGATCATCGGTCATATCAAGAGGCGAGTTCACGACTCGCCAGCCCGCAGACACGCGTGCGCGCTTTCGGCCGGCATTGTTAAATCGGAGATTTCGCCACACCAGCCCTTCTCTGGCAGGATGATTCCTGTCTGCCAGGATTTTCTCCAAATCACCGTTGGGGAGATGCCCTACCTTGGGTGTGGCGATGCTTCGGGCGGCAATCGCAGCCACATTCTTCCTGAAGAGCACCGCGGACGGGGCATCAGCGTAGTGGGCCACGTCAAGGGGCTCGCAATACTGTCGTAGACGCCAAACGAGCAAATCTAGGCCACCCAACTCGCTATCCTCCACTTGGTAGGAGCGAACCAGATAGCGATCAAAGTCCCAGCGGACGAGGTTGTCCAACGTCTCCTGCTCCACCTCTGTCAGCTCTAAATCAAGTGACAGCTTAGTTCGAACGTCGTCGAACGCGTCCGCCAGTCTGTGGCCAAGGCGCTTTGTGTCGCAGCGATTCAGCATAAGGATGCATTTTAGATACTTCTCGACCGCCTGCTCGGCTGCCGCCAGATACTGCGGATACAGCCTCGCTCTCATCGCCAATCGCGCAGCAATGTAGTCCCCGTCTCCTGTGTCCCGAAAACATCGAATAGCGAAGAGATTGACCCTCGCGTGAAGCGTTGGCGGTCGATAGGCAGCTCGCGCGGCCGCGATCTCCGCTCCAATGTCTCGGTTTTTCATCTTCAACCGCGCCTCCCGCACCACATATCCGTGTAGATGTGAGCGCAAGCCAGCTTCCAGCAGCTCGACGATGATCCGACCAACGTAGGGTGGAGAGCAGCAATGTAACCATCGGTCATGATAAAAAATCCTGGTAGTCTCCACGGTCCCAAGATCGGTAGCGCCAAGGAAGGACTTCCTCCAATGCCGTAACCCGTGGCTCTGGCATAAGTGATAGCGCAGCTGTGCCCAAACGCAAGCGCTCCAAGCGATCGTTAGGCACGAACAGCCACGGCCGAACCGTCCAATCGGCTGGGATACCGCAATCCCTGGCTAGGGCTGTCCGCAGGCGTTCCCAGTGTTCATCCCAGCTCCTCAACCGATTCAGCAGGGTTGGTAGGCGGGCCGCATAGGAGATTTCGCACAGATAGGCAGCCCGGTCCCGGACGTTCACAGCGACCGCGTCGCAATACCAGTGGGGCCCGCTGGTGTCCGGATTACTGCCCGGATTCAACTGGATGCAGCACTGAGGATTGACGAAAAGCCTGCGGTCAGCCCGCAGGAAGTCTAGAACTACCCCCTCGAAATGATCCACGTTGCCCTACCTCTGATGCTTACTGCCACTTGGACCTAGCCACCCTACAAGAATTCGTTTACGTCGAGCCCGTCGTCGAGACTATCAGCCCATTGGTTGAACCGCCCGTCCTCCGAACGAGGCAGCGGGTCCGCAGTCGGAGCCCGGATCAGGGTAGCCATCTGTAGGCTGCCACCAAAGGCCAAGGCGTTCTGACGAGCTAGACCAGCAATGCGCCGGACCTCCCGTTTGTCCGCCCACTCACTAGCAGACTGAATGGCCGAAAGGTCCTTCTCCGACGACAGCCGGAAGGACACCCAGGTGTTGCACTGCGAAAGCACGGTTGGAGAGATCTCCGATGGGCGCTGGGTGCTCAACCAGAGCGCCAGTCCGAACTTGCGCCCCTCTTTGGCTAGGCGCTCATATGCCAAGGCGTTGTTCACGGCCTCGTCGCCGGTTCCCATCTGGCGTAGGTAGTGGTGCGCCTCCTCCAGCACCAACAGGGTCTCCCGCTTGTTCTCTTGGCCACGGCTAAACAGCTCGAAAGCATAGAGCTCCAAAACAGCACCCAGGACAAAGGGGGTCAGGTCATGAGATACACGTCGGAGGTCAACGATGTGCACCCGCCAGTCGACCTCATCACCGCCAAATAGTCGTTCCACGACCGCCTTTGACTCGTTGCGCCAGCTGAGTGGGCCGCCGCAGCCCGCGCCTCCCGCGACGTCAACGACATCTTTGAACATGTCATCGTCAGTGAAGCGGGCAATGCGTGTGATGAGGGGAGAGATGTTGCCGTAGTTCCAGGCATTGCGCTCCAATCCTTTGTTGCTTGGCGAAATGGCGTGGCTATCTGCTATTAGCGGCCCCATCGCCTGCATGGGCGGCCATGCTGAGGCGACGGGAGCCGTTCCTGCTCTTAGGCCTTGAATAATGGCTTGAGCATCCAACACCCTGTCGCCTCTACAGTCATCAAAGAGCGAAGCCTGTGTGTCGCTCTCGAGGCCTGCACCCTTAGAAGACGCAAACCACTTAATCTTGTTCAAATGGTCCAAGGCAAAGGTCAGGGCGGGCCGTTGAGTCTTGTCACTTGGCAACAAAAGACGTTGCAGGCCAAGGCGACCCAATGCGTAGTAGGGGATGCGGTAGCTGTCCGAATCCGACCCACCGATCCGAGTGACCTTGATGGCATTCGCAGGGTAGTTGCTGGCGGGGAAGGCGTCTTCGTATTCACCGTTGATATCGAAGATGACGACGCGCGCCTTAGGCATCTTCGCGATCTGCTGGAGCACCGCAGCCGTAAAGCAGCTCTTGCCTTGCCCTGAGCTGCCGAGCACCGCCACATGCCTGGACACTAAACTCTGTAGATCAATGGTCAGACGGCCGCCGCCTCGGAGGTCATCCCCCAAGTGGATGTCCGCCGGCGTGGCTGCGTCACCACCCAGGATCGATGAGAGCTCGTCGTCTGTTAGCGGGAAGGCCTCCGCACCCAGCGCCGGCGAGGAAAGCGAATCCGATACGAACGTTAGTCGTTCAGAATCGCGGCGCAGTCGACCAACCACCAAGCCCGTAAGGTGACGCAAGGGTTCGGAGGAAGCCGAAGTCCCCGAAAGTCCGACCCGATGAACCTCTTTGGGCTCAGCGAACGACAGGGATTGAACCTTCATCACCAGCAGCCGCCCACCGGATTCAATCCCTAGAAGGCTGCCAACTTCAGTGACGACCGAGACGCCATGGACGTGAGCAGCCAACTGGCCCCGATGGACATCCATCAGGTTCAGAGTGATATCCACGCCATCGATTTGGACAACATAGCCTATGGCTTGGCGGCTCCTCATGGCTCGTCGTCCTCGGTCCCATCTGGCTTCTCAGGCATCAGTCGCCTGCGCAGATCTGCCAGCTCCTGATCGTAGACCGTTGGGTCTGGAAGATCATTTGCTAAGGCGCTGGTGAAGGCCCTACTTCCCCCACCAACGATGGTCAGGCGTGGCGTCTGAAGAGCAAGGAGTCTTCGCACGGTTTGCGGAAGGTCCGTCGCTGAGGGGTCTCCCTTGAACTCAGGCAAATACACGACTACCTGGAGAGTGGGATTGAGCAGGGCGGAGCGGATGAGACGGTTGATGTGCTCGTCGCCGAAGCCATAGCCATTTATCAGCAGAGCCGTCTGCGGGCGGGCCATGAACTCCGCGAATCGTCGCAGCAGTTCGCCCATTACATAGCCGACGGTCTGAAGATACTTGGCAGCGCGGGGGAGGACCAAGTAGCTCAGCTTGTCCGCGAACCCTGTCAAGAACTCATCGATATCGCGCCAAGCTTCAGACGCCGGCACCTCATACAAGCTGTGGTCAACCTCTTTCCAGGTCAGCGAGCCGTGGAGCTTGGCCAAGTAGACGTTGTAGACGCCGAAACGGGCTTCGCCCTTGGCTTGGGCATTGCGGAACCCGAGGTCGAAGCTCTGGGGTGAGAAGCGGCGGCTGTGCACGCCCAGGAACCCATTAATGACCTGAAGGTCGACCGATTCGGCTGCCCATTCAATGGCTAAGTCGTAGTTGGTTGTGAAGATCCAAGGAGCCGGTTGACCAGGCTGACGAGCAGCAGTGAGCTTCTGAAGTATGGAGCGATGTGCTCCCAGCTCTTCGGCTAGATCAGCACCTAACGGAGACGTCCACCAATCTTCCTTCAGCTTCGCGGCACCAACTACAGATCTGAAAAGCGCTGCCCTAGCGGCTTGGGCTCGGGTGATTTCCGAGCTCTCTTGGCGCTCCCACTCAAGGATGGCTATCTCCAGCCTGTCCAGCAGCACTTCAAAGTTGGGCAAGCTGGCAGTGAGCCCTGTGATAAACGGATTTGTCGATGCCGTGGTAGCTCCCGCAGACAGAGCCGGAAGTGGCGGAAGCGGCAATCTCCGCTCATCCTCGGTGATGAACTTCTGGGACAGAAGCCATTCCGCATCGGCAGGACTGTCCCTCAGGAAGGATGTCCACAGCGTCCTCATCGTCTGCCCGCCCGCGGAGCACGATGCCCCTGCCCCCAACAGCAGGCCTACGTTCTCCAGTCGCAAAAGAGATGCGAGGTAAGCCTGCAGCTCAAGCTCGTCCGTGATCGGCTTTCCGCCGCGATACGCAGTAATACCCATAAAGCCCCCTGTTTCCGTGTCGCTGCCCTCCCCTGCGCACAGGCCGGACCGCAGCGTTCAAGCGCAGCTGTAGGAAGCACCCTAGGCCCCTGCTGCCGAAACTACTTTGAAGTCTGTGACCAGCCACCCGTAGGCGTCTGATAGAGCGCCCGGCAGGGAAGCCCTATCAACACAGGCGATCTCGACTTCGGACGGAAGCATCACCGACGCGCCATCCACGTCCCAAATGATGTCGTATACCCGAAAGATGGTCATCTGCTCCCCCAGCCACGGTCTCTCCTGAACTCAAAAAGCCACTCCCCTCCTTGGAGGCGCGCCCTCGCTTTCCTAACCACACAAGAAGGAGGGAGGGCGTAAGCCCTCCCCCCATCCGTCACTTCTCTTCGAAGTGATGGTTGTTCTGACTGGGCGGGAAACGTTCGCCCTTTTCGACGCGGCGATCGCTCGAGCTGCCCGCATACGTTCCCGTTGCATCGTTGTACTGCCCATAGGTCGCAGTCTTCGGGCACTCCTGCCCGGACCAATACTTACCACCAGCCATCGCAAACTCCTTCTGTCGAATGTGGGAAAACTCGTCAGGTCCCTCCTGACGCATCGATTCTGAGATCGCCATCACAGAATGTAAAGCGTCCGATACCTAGACACGGCGACGAACCACTGCCAGTCCTCGATAGGTGTCACCAACTGATTAACTGCACTTAACAAACTAACAAAATCGAAAGTCGTTTATCTTGCGTTCATGTTGAATCGCACCCTTTGTTAGCTTATGCCAGTTAAACAGTACGGTAATGACTCCGAAAATGGGCTGACCTGACCAGTGCAAGTTATTGATTCTAATGTAAACGCCACCGTGTTTTAGGGCGGTACGATTGGCTAGTCAGACGTGCAAAATGGCACCTCTCAGACGATGCCTAAGGCCGTGAATAAAAAGCCGATTTTTCGTTGACGATTTTTAGGCCCGCAGTATCTGTACTTCCATCCTTCAGATGGAAGCAACGCAGTGACCTCCCCCACCTCGAAACACCTCAACTCCTACCTCGCAGACCCGACGGGCACTCTCAAACTGACAAACGTGCGCATTGGCCGCGTCCGCATCGGTGAAATGATCGTCACTGGCCGAGAAGCAGCCATCCATGCTCAAGAGATCATCAACGACGCCTGCGAGCGGACCCGTCGAGCGCTCCTTGGAAAGAATGGCACGCGCCACCCTGAGCCTCTCCCCGTCGCCGCACCCGCCCGATTGCTGTCTATCGAGATCCGGGACTACCTGGCTGACCGCGAGCGCATGGGCCTGACACGCAACACCATCGAGGCCACGGCGCGGTCACTGAAGATGCTCCTTATGGCCTGTGGGGATATTCCCGTGTCGCGGGTCGACCATGTGCATATCTACCGACTCTGGGAACTGATGCGTTGGGCTCCACCTCTTCTCCAGTCGGACCCTCAGTATCGGAACTTCACGTATGAGCAGGCGGTGGCTCAGGGGAAGGCGCTCCGCGTCCAGCCGCCCGCACCGGCCACCGTAGAAAAGCATCGACGGTTCCTGGTCACCTTCTTTGGCCGGCTGGACAAGGCAAAAGCCATTGTGGGCTCCCCCATGCACTTTTTCCCAGAGGCGAAGAAGGACCTGGTCATTGACCCCGACAAGGCCGAGCGTTTGTTTGACGAAGAAGATCTGTGTCGCATCTTTGCCCCCAACACATTCATCCCCTGGGCCATGAAAGCGCCCCACCGGTGGTGGGTGCCGATGATTGGACTCCACACGGGAGCGCGCATCAATGAAGTCGCTCAGCTGAAGTTGAACGACATCGTCCAAGAGGCTGGTGTGTGGTGCATCAAGATCCAGAAGACGGTAGACGCGGACCTGAGCCACAGAGACAGGAACCGGAGCCGCCAAAGCCTAAAAGGCAAAGCAGCCGTTCGGACGCTCCCCATTCCCCAACCGCTGCTCGATGCTGGTTTCCTGGCGTTCGTGGAGGACATCCGAGCTTGTGGCCATCCTCGCCTCTTCCCCCACTTGTCTGCCGGCGTGCGACGCGACAATGGCGACACCAACGCCCGTTACAGCCAAGGCGTCCTCAACCAGTTCAGCCGATACATGAAGGATCTCGGCTTTCCTAAAGGCGTCGGGTTCCACGCTTTCCGGCATACTCTTGCCACGGAGCTGCATCACATGGGGGTGGCCGACGAGGACATTGCCCTGGTCACCGGCCACTCCATCAGCAAGCGGGTCCCTGTGCTGCACGAGGCCTATTTCCACAAGAAGCCAGCGCAGGCACGAACGAAGCAGATCGCAGTCCTGGAGAAGTATCGCCCTGATGTGGCACTTCCGGTCTACCAAGCGGGGCAGTTCAAGGCGGCGTTGTCGGACCCTCGGAAGTTCTACCCTTGATAGCCTCGCGCAGCGGCGGCCCCAGGCGACGGGTCGGCACGGGCATCCGCCAGGCCCGCGTTAGGGCCGATAATGGGCCTCCTCATCGGAAGAGGCCCCAACGTGACCTACAATCAGCTCGCAAAGATCGCTGCCAACTTCGGCTTGCGAGACTCCATCGTTCATATCTGGGCCTATAGCCTGCATGTTGGTTATGGGCACCAACTCCCCATCGAGTATGAGCACTCTCGGCCAGGGCTGCCGAACCAGATCAAGGCCTACACCTTCGAGTTCTACCTAGATCTCTACCTGAGAGAAGTGCTTCAGCACGCAGGAGCCTCAAAAGGCGCTCGCTGTTCACTGCGAAACTGGCAAGACCTAGGCACGCTGCACAACGCCATCCGTAGCTACAGCGATTCTAAGGCAAGGTGTGACCTGGATATCTGGACAACCATGCACCGAATCGGCCACCAACAGCTGCCTCATTTTGATCGATTTGGCCCCGCCTACTTTGGACGCTACTGGTCACTTTACAAGCGGGGTCGCCTTTCAAACGTTGTTTTCAACGCACTGGGACTGACATCGGAGGACTACTTCCTGCTGGCCGGAGCTACCCAAGCGCTCTTCATGAGCAGCTACGAAGTGCCCTTGGCCCCGCAGCTCGCCAAGCTTGGCCTGAGTCCCTCGGTGGTCGCAGCCCGAGTGGCAGCAATCACTGGCACGCCCAGGCTATTACGCGACCGATGCAAGCTGGACGCTAGGTATGATTCTTCGTGGGACTACACACCCAACCCCATTGTCGTAAGGCCGCTCATCCAGCTCCGCGCCGACGCACCAGATCACCTTGCCTGTCCGCGACCACAGTTGTTGGGGAAGCGCTTACTCGCCGGGCTCTTTTATGACCTCGCGGACGCTGCCGGCTTCGCCCAAGCTTACGGCGATGCATTTGAGGAGGTGGTAGGGGATTGCTTTGGCCTCATCCAGGGCGAAACGGCGGCTGAGCGTCCCGCCCCATACGTAGTGAATGGGGCACAGCACCAAGGCAGTGACTGGCTGCTGACGGATACCAACGCCACCGTGTTTGTGGAATGCAAGACCATGCGCATTCCCATCCCGGCAAAGCTTGCGGCTAACCCGGGCGATCTGGAGGCCGGCCTGAAGCGTTTGGCCAAGGCAGTCGTCCAGAACTATCGCAATATTCTTGATGCAACGTCGGGCCGAGCAGGCATCCAAGTGCTAGACGGACCGATTTATTGCCTGGTCGTCACCCTGGAAGACTGGGTGCTGTTTGGCGACAAGTCCGTTGACGCGCTTTCGACCCTGGTGGAAAGCGAGCTCGAGGAACGGGGCATGGAAGCCGGAATCCAAGAGCGCTACCCCTTTGCCGTCGTAGGCTATGCCGCGCTTCCGCAACTGGTGGATTCGATCAGCCAGCACGGACTGCGCATCTTTACGGAAAAGTCGACTCAACGCTTCAAAGGCTACCTCTTTCCGCAGTTCTTGAAGGAGGCCAAGCTCTCCAACGGGGGAGCAGCATCCTCAATGTTTGAACGGGAGTGGCACGACTTCATGGGAAGGCTCAGAGCACGATTCCCCAAGGCCTCCATCTCTTAACCCCCTGAAGGCTTTGCCTTAGGGCTATTGCGGCCCTTGGCCGCTCTCTTGTAGACCATTGGCCTACAGGTCCGTTTTGCATTCAGGGCCGCGCGATACGCTGTCCCTCCCGCCAACTGCTCTTCGCCCAATGTCATCAGGTGGATGGAGGGATTGGGCGTTTGCCCCTCAACCGTCATCACCCCCAGAAGACGCGCGACGCCCTCGTTGTCCTCAAACTCCCCCCTCAGCACCCTGCGCCAGGCCGACGCCAACAGGTCGGCCACTTGAATGCCAGGAACATCGTGCGAGCGAACGAACTTGGAATCTCGCATGACCGCTCCCAAGTTCACCGCGGACTTGATCGTATGATCAACCGCTTCTTGGAGGTAGGCTGGAATGTCCTGGGGGGCACTTCTAAAGTTCCTATCGAAGTGGGAGTAGTCGAAACCCTCCACGAAGACACCGGGGTCTCGAAAAGACTTTGCCTGGATGATGCCCGGGGTCATATGAGTAATCGTCTGCTCGAAAATCGGTCGAACCGAGTTCTTCTCATCCATGCGCCATTTGAAGCTGCTTAGTGTCGCCGGCAAGCGTTGGACGTAATAAAGCGTCGCTACCCGAAAGACCTGATCCAGCAGGCTGATTTGCGCCACCATCTGGGTGTAGAGCTGTGGAGAAAGACGTTCCAGCCTGTCCGACAGATCATCGATGGAAGCACGTCCCTCTTCATAGAGCATGTTTGGACGATTGGCTCTCACGCTCTCGACCTGCTTTGCTTGGTGCGCCACCACCACTTCGGGGTCTTGATGACCCAGGTCAATCGCAGAGACGAAGAGCGTTGCTTCGAGCTTACCAAGCTCGCCCAGGAAGCGCGTCAGGTTGGCTTCTGACAGGTCTTTCAGTTTGACCTCATCTTGGATACCGCGCCCCAAGCGCCCTTTGAGCAGTGCCAGCGACTGCTCTACCTGCTTCCTGGCCACCTCTGGGACGACATACCCAGCAACGACGCACCAACTGTTGCTCTTCTCAGCAGAAACGAACGTGCCGGATTCATCGACGTAGATAAACATGCGGTCTCTTCCATGGACGCGTTTGGATAGGAAGCTGACTGATGGTCGAGGTTCAAGACCCGGCAGAAGCCTCAATCGCTGCTGTTCGAATCTTCAAACATGGCGGACAAGACCAGTGCCGCGCCTGTGCAAAAAGCACCAAGGGCGGCCCAGTAGTTCATGTCAGCTGACAAGACCAACATCGTCTTTGAGAACTGCTCGGGAGCACCGGGAGCATCCATCAACTCGCGCTGGATTCTGGCGGACATGAACCAAAAGAAGCCTGAAAGCAGCGAACCGCATGAAGCGAAGAAGATCATCAGCTTCCAGATAACCTTCTTCAACGCCCTTCCTCCGATTTAGCCAACATGTCCTTCAGGCGCTGGAGGGCTTCCTTCTGCTTGGCGACCGGCAGCCTGGACACCAACAAAATCACTTCGGCCAGCGTATCTGAGGTTGCATGGAAGTAAGCGACCGGAAGACCTAGCGCTTTAGCTAATGCCTGAGAGGTCGCCGGGTCAGGGTCATGTTGACCCGTTTCGTAGCGGCTCACTCGGGTCGCCCCCGAGACGGAGTCCACCATTCCAATCCGCTCCGCCAGCTGCGCCTGTGTCCAACGCTTGGCGAGCCTGGCGCTTCGCAGGCGCTTGCCATAGACCGTCGTAGGCGTTTTGGGCTGCATCCGGATTCTTGCACCAAAGCTGAACTCCTCCCAAGTCTGACTGTTGGAACCCGATTGCACATCTGCGATTATCGTAAATGCCGCCGGCGTGGCGGTCTACAGGGGCAACTAATGAAGGACACCACAAGGATGGCCGCCGTCCTGGCGGCCGCGCTGTTGCTGAGTGGCCAGAGCGCATCGGCCCAAGAAGCCGCCCAGCCCAACCCGGAGTCAGGGAAGCCCGGCTTCTTCAGGCAGCTCGGGAAGAGCTTGAAAGATGCTGGCGGCCAGATGATTGGAGTGAAGCCCACCGGGGCTACCGCCAGTCAAGCCCCTGGCAAGCAGCCGATCTACACCCCGGTCAGCGGGGCCGGAAAGATTCAAGGGCTCTTCAAGGGTGACAACCATCAGCTGGCCCAGCAGGGACGGCTCGACTGGCCCCGGGTGTCGCTGACGTTCCAGGAGTGGGGGGCGTCTCTGCCCTGCTGGACGATTGAAGCGCGTGTGTGGACCAGCCCCTCCGCATCGACCACCGAGGTGTTCCGGACCTGCGCCAACGCGGCATTGACCGAGGTCGACGACTTGGGCGACATGGCCGAGCTCAACACCGCCGCCCTGTGGAAAGGCAGGGATACCTTGACTGGCGTTCGGGTGCCCTCCAGCAAAGCCAACACTGGGGCCAGCCGCTCCACTGGCCCTAACCCGCCCAGCCAGCCGTTCGTCCTCAACGTGAGCCGACCAGGTGTGTCCGACCGGGCCGTCGACGTGGCGCTTCGCGTGGCCTGGGTCTCTGGGTTCATTCGGACCGCCGACCTGCACCCTGGGGCTTCCGGGATCCTGACTCCGTTCAAAGACGGCCGGATGTGGCTCGCCGGCTTCAAGGCAGACGGGAACCGCGACCGGTAAGCCCTGTCTTTCGCCATCCATTCAGGGCGGCCTATGGCCGCCCCAATCATCACCCTCAAGGATTGACCCATGAACGCAAGGTTTCCCCTGGCCGGCTTGGCCATTGCACTTACCCTCACTGCTTGCGGTGGCCCGCCGTCTACTAACGATGCCGAAAGGGCACTCGCCACCCTTCTGGAGGAAAGCGGGGCTGGACGGGTAGGCGACATCCGCGACTTCGAACTGACCGGATGCGTAGAGGCCCAAGACATGGCGGGCTACCGCTGCGACACTAAGGGGAAAGTCTCCATCGATATCGGCGGCCGCCAGGTGCCCATTCCGGTCAGCAAGAACCTTAGGTATGCGAAGGAGTCAGGGAGCTGGAAGGCCTACGCCAAATGAGCGTCCCTCCCCCTCTTCTTGACCAGTCGCCCCCTGCCCGCCGCAAGTTAATGGCCCCCAGGGACCGATTCTTCTGGTGGTATTCGGGTGCCCTGCTTCTCACTGGACCTTTCGGATTCGTCGTTGGGCCGCTCATGGCCCGACGCGCAAGCCGGAAGGCGGCTCGGCTCTACCCGGCAGAAGCCCGGGTAGCCCAGGCGCGGGACAAGGGCTTCTCATGGTGGCAGTGGTGGGCCATGACACTGCTGACCCTGATGGGCGCGGTGGGAGCCATGACCATCATTAGCGGCCTCCCGATGTTCCTCTTTGTCATGTATGCCCAGCTGACCCAATAACCAAACAAGCGTAGAGGACCTGAAGGGCCGCCATTGGGCGGCCCATTTCTTTTCCGTGCGCCGACCCTCTTGACTAAGCCAGCCGCCGATATAAGTTCCGTCAACATCAGGGGCGGAACATGACAAGAATCGAACTAACGCACTTCCTTAAAAAGATTGGAGTAGCAATAAATCAGGAGCGGATAGACGACTATCGCTGGGCATCACGGCCTCTCGGAGCGCAAAAGCCAATACTTCGATTCCGGACACTGAACGATGCCGAGAACTTCTGGATGAAATACTGCCGCTATATTCTATACAAGGCCATTCAGATTGATGAGTCCATAAGCAAAGCAGCGGATTCCAACCCTGACGTCATTGACTCAATAGCACGCTGGCTGGACCCCTCGACGCCCGACGCGTATCCACCCGACCTTAGCGAGGCAGCAGCCCGCCTTCCTGAATACCATCGGCCTCAGCGGTGGAAGCTGGAAATCATGAAGCTCGCTAGCGAACTTGGGCCCCTGCATGATGAGTGGGCAGTGCAAAGGGCTTGCCACTATCGCAGCCTATCCAGATTTGGATACCATGACGCTTCGACCAAAAACCGTGAGCGACTTGGTGACAACTCCGACAATCCATGACTGGATTTTGAGTGAGCTGGATGTGTTTGAGCGAAGCCCGCCAGCCAACTACCTTAGCGCGGCACTCCAGATCGCAGTTTTCCACCTACTCCGATCTGGGATATCAAATAATATTGATGAAGAAAGCTTTACCGCGGCGCTCCTTGGTTCGTTCTGTGAATCCTGCCAAGTATGTGTGGCTGGTATGCCACCTACCAGCAACTCATCCTTGACATGGCGGAGGCACAACAAGAGCGGTAAAGGAAAGCTTGGAGAGTCTGCCACAGGAGCAGATTTCGCCTTGATCATTCGCCACAGCAATGACTTTGCTCGAGCAGCGGTCTTTCAAGCAAAGAATGGTCAATCGGATGTAGGCAGCTTCAAGGCAGAACACCTCTCCCCTGCGACAGAACGTTACCCCAGCGAACAACAATTCATTCGGCTAAGACGTTACTGCCTTAGCACCCTCGCGGACATTAAGAAACTAGAGGAAGCATCACTAGATCTGAAGAATATAGGGTGGGCACACTATCTTATCTACGAAAACTCGGCAACCTACTGCTCTCCCTTGAGCTCTCTGACCATCCTCAATGATCGAATCAATAAGAATCAGTCACCTGGCACCGTAAGATATAAAGAGCATCCTTACTCCAACTTCGTCGACGTTCTTCGGGATGGGTGCAGCCAAGAGCCTGGAGTTCAACCCGACTGGCTTAGCCTTGAATCGTCTCGCGAGATTTCCGCTTTCGTTGAGGCAGCAAAAGATCTCTTCGATATCTACGAGGCAAGTGTGGATCCCGCAATGGATTGGGTCCCGCTAATCGAAGACCGCGAAAGTCTATCCAACCAAGATAAGATTCGATTGATAAAGGACAATCTTCTTTCGCCTTCGGCCAAGCCATCAGTGCAAGCGCCAGCACCCGAACAAGGATTAGAATCGGCAGTCCCATCTACTGTCCCAACCCCACAGCAAGCCATACGATTTCCAACTCTAAAAGAGCGACAACATCGCAAGGCGCTCGAAAACGAGAAAGAAGATGGGAAGTTGGATAGGAAGAACAGCTCAGGGAGGAAGCCTAAAAAGTCTTAGGTGTAGAATGGCGGGACACAACACAGGACACATGTCCGGTTTGCGAACTGCTGCAGGGTCAAGGGGTTAGGTTGGAGTTGATCCGATCCCCCTCTCTCCGCCATATAAAAGACTAAGCCCCTGATTTCAGGGGCTTTTTCTTTACCCGGCAATCCGAAACCAACAACTGTCCCATCACCGAGTGATGCGCGCTTTAGGGAGTGAAGAATCGATGCCGTCTTTTCGGCGGCTCGAAAGACAGGATGACACGTTCCCACCTCGACGCTAGACCGAGCCCTTCCTTAGCGGACGTTGCGCACGTGAGGGTAATCCTGTGAAATCAGCGTAGGACAAAGGGGGAAGTACTGCATGGATTTTTCCGGTGACTTGGATGCCTTCGCTGCCGAGCAGAAAAAGCGCATCGAAGAAATGTTACGCCTGACAGAAGAGAACGCTAGGTCCGTCTTAGCGGAGCTGCTAGGGGACGGGGTCAACACCATCACTGCGATTCGGCTAAACGCTGACACTGGCAAATTCTATGCAGTGGAAGCACCTACAGTGATCATTGAAGCGCTAAGGAGTGCGGGGCTCCTTGAGGAAGAGGGTGGAGACGATTCGGCCACCACAGAGGGAAAACTCTAATGCGCGCCATCTGTTTCGTTCTTGCAACCAGCGTCTTGCTGGGCTGCAATCAAAGCCCGCCTAGCGCTGCGCCGCGCGTTGAGCCTTCTGAGCCCGCGCGACCTGAGCCGTCCAAGTCCGTCCTGGGGCTAGAACTGGGTCAGGATGCCAATCTTCCAGAGTGTGCAAAAAGTAGAAATTACGGCTCGATCTACTATGCGACCTTCAGCACAAACATCTGCTGGAAAGACGTGTCGGCCAGCGACAGCAAATCACTGAAGCCCAGAGAGATGCCGAAGGAAGGAAAGCTTCAAGCCATGTTCCCAAGCAAGGAAGTACCTAGGGGAGTGTATGACGTCGCCGACGTTGTCGTGCTTGGGGGGAAGATTGAGCAAATTGACTTCAAAACGCTCAGCACGGCTGACCAAACAGAAGTATCGACGATGCTTTCCAGCAAGTGGGGAGCCCCAAACCGCACCAGCGTAAGCGAGCTTCAGAACGGCTTTGGAGCTCGATTCTCCAGCCTGCAAGAACAGTGGAACTTTGCTGACTTCAGCATCATTTATATCGGCTTAGTCAATCATGAAGAAGGGTTGATAAGCTTCCAGTCACGAGCTGCATTCGACTTGGAGCAAAAGCGTCAAAGGGAACAAAGCGCTCAGGGCTTCTGATAAGAGCGCCTACGTGGTGATCTCTAATAGGTGCCCTATCGACGGGCTAGCAATAGTGCTTTAACGCCGATGACTAGCCTGAAACACGGGCCACACGTACAACCATGGAGCGAAGGCTAGCCCTACAAATGGGCCAGCCCCAGCTTCCCTAGCCATTGCGGCGGGCTACTAGTTCTATTTCGTCCACAGAGATAAGGGTGGGCCTTTGGTCGGGTATCCGTGATCTAATCCTTTTCCAGGACATTCATCAAGCGCATACCACGTCAATCCATAGAGATTGCAGCGGTTCCGACCTCCTTGCCTAGTCCTAATGAGGAAACCGCCGCCTTCAAGCTCTTGTGTCGCCTTCTGAAGGGTGGAGCGCTGCCATCCCCGCACCTTGTGAATCGTGTGCGCACAAGTCAGGTCACCGTTGTTGTAGCCCCTGTACTGGGCAGCAACCTCCAACAAAAGCGCGCGTGCGGGCCAAGAGAGCCTTTTGTATGCCGCAGAGTTAATTACAGCCTCAGGCACAAGACCGAAGTTGCCCGTCGTCCTCCGACCCTTGATCTTGTCTCGAAATTTTCTAGCCACGCTGTTGTCCCGCTCGTGCGTCCAGATTTGCAAAAATAGAAGCGGTGAGTTCAACCCGTCAATGCAACATGATCAACAGTTGCACTGATAGGAGCGAACGATATGGCAAGGATGGGGCGGCCCGGCATGTCTCGAGCCCAGAAGCGAGATCTATGGCGACGATGGAAGGG
>NZ_JASJSI010000149.1:0-8211 GCF_030237085.1 Stenotrophomonas maltophilia group sp. Smal32 | reverse complement strand
CTTCCATCGTCGCCATAGATCTCGCTTCTGGGCTCGAGACATGCCGGGCCGCCCCATCCTTGCCATATCGTTCGCTCCTATCAGTGCAACTGTTGATCATGTTGCATTGACGGGTTGAACTCACCACGGCTTTTTTTAGGATGTCTCGCTCTTCAGTGACCCTGCGTAGCTCAGCCTTGAGGCGGCGCACTTCCGCGTTCTGGTCCTGCTCGACACGCCGGCCAACATCGCCTTTGCCTTGTTGCCGCTTCCAGCCGTAAAGACTATGGATCGACACGCCCAGTCGCTCGGCAACCTCCGCTACCGGACGGCCGTACTCAACGATCTGTCGGACCGCCTCGATCTTGAACTCATCGGTGTACCGCTTCGTGCTCATAACCACCTCCGCCTAAGCCATAGTTTATGGCTGCGAGGTGTCTACGGAACCCTGGGCGATTCAATGAGCGCAACCGTCACAACCAACGAAACCAAGATGATCGCGTTGGGATTGAATCCCGGCTTGATTGAAAATTATGCAGCGGTCTCCTTGGAGCCCGTCAGCTTTGAAGAGGACGACAGCCTGGGCTGGGCGACCACTTGGACCGCGGTTCATGCCGTCGAGCTCCACAACGGCGGGAAGGTCAACACTTACGGACGATCCTTCCACGTCCCCCAAGCCAAGCCCGGTTACAAACACCTGCTCAAGTGCTGGCGAGAAGAGCAGGGGCGGCGCGCAGAACTGGCTAATGATGGGTGACGTGACTCCTCCGATGAACGGTTATTGGGGAGACGGAGAGCTCGGAAAGAGTGAGAGGGCATCCGTGCTTCACGGCATCCATTTCGTCAGTCCCTCGGTGGGTGGCCCGCTCTTCAATACGGTGTGGCTTCCCACGCTTGCCGACTTGCGGGCGCTGCTCACTGACGCCGACCTTTGCAAAGCAGCCGAAACCGAGGTGAGGGCGTTCATTGACACGTTCGTGGACCCGTTGCCCCCTGAGCTCGACGAGGTCATTCACCAGCCATCGATAAAACAGATTTCCAGCTTGCCGGATGATTGCGGGATCGGCGTGGGCGTTTTTGTGACTGACGCGTTTGCGTTCGTCCTTCAGCGGATGATTCAGGAGGCAATGGCTCAGCACCGTGCGCGTGAGCTGGATGGGTTATGGAGACAGTCAGCGGCCGGTGGCAAACGAGCCAGGCTCTGACCGCTGGCTCAATGCCCACCCTTGCGCGTTTTCAGATTCGAGGTATCGGTAAGGGGATGGCCCATTCTGGGGCTACTCATCCCCACTCAATCCCTCTCAAGGAGACGATACCCATGACACGCAAGACCTTCCTTCGCGCCCTTCTGCCCATCGCCCTGGCTTCGCTTGCAGTGCCCGCGTTCGCCGCCGACACCACCGCGGACCTGACGATTCAGGGCACCTTGACCAACACCTGCCAGCTGTCCGTGACCTCCATCGAAGGCATGGACTGGTCGGGCATCTCCGAAGCTGCCGCCCGCACCTCCGGGCTGAGCATCGTGTGCAACGCGGGCACGACTTACTCCATTTCGCCGGGCCAGGGGCAGAACTTCGGCCTGCTGTCCGGGTATGAGACCTATCGGGCTGTGACCAACGGCGCCGGGGCTTACATCCCCTACGGTTTCTTCAAGGACCCGCAGGGAAGCCAAGTATGGGGGGATGACACCGACGCGTTCACCGGCGTTGGCGACGGCACCGTCCAGAGCTACAACTACGCGGTGCGCTTCCTGGCCCTCAAGCAGGCCGTGGGCGGCAACTACACCGACACGGTCACCGTCACCGCCACTTACAACTGATCCCCATCGGTTGTCCCGACGCCCCCGGCTTGCCCCGGGGGCTTTTTGTTGCCGAAAAGATGAGTAGGTATGGGTTGACGGAATGGTATTCCGATCTAGTTTGAATGGAGACGCCCCTAAAGGAGACCCCATGACCCATTCCCAACGTTTTTTGGCCGTGGCCGCCGCGTCCTTGCTGTCCTTTTCGGCGTCCGCCGGTTCCATCTCCGTCGGCCCCACCACCCTGATGGCCGATACCTCGGCCAAGCACGTCGCCGTGACCCTGCACAACAGCGGCGACGCGTCGGTGCGTTACCAGGTGAAAGCCGTGGGGTGGGATCAGGCCACAGGGCAGAACGTGTTTTCACCCACCACGGATATCGTGGGGGCGCCCACCTTCGTGGACGTCCCGCCCCAATCCAAGCGCACCGCCCGGTTGATGAGGGTGGGCGCGCTGGGCGAGCGGCGCTACTACCGCGTCCTGCTAATGCAGCTCAGGGCTCCCAACGTCCAAGGCGTCCAGTTGCTGGTCAACCAGGACTTGCCCGTGGCCTTTGAGGTCGCCAACGCGCCTGTCCCCCAGGTGACCGTCCAGGCGGTGCCCAAGGGCTACCGGCTGACCAACCACGGCCAGACCGCCGCCCGCGTGTCGTCCATCGGCCCGGCTGGTGGCAAGCCGTGGCGCGAGGGTGCGTTGGGTTGGACCCTGCCGGGGGCCTCAATGACCTACGAGGCCCAGCCCGGGCAGCGCGCTGAAAACCTTTCAATCACCGTCAACGGCCAGCCCGTCACCGTCCCTGTGGGGCGGTGATCCATGCGTGGCCACGCCTTGGCGTTGTTGTTGCTGGCTGCATCGTCGGCCAGCGCAGCGGTGCCCGAAGGCGTGGCACCCGCGTTCCTGGTGCCGGTGATCGGCGGCAAGGCCAAGGCGGATCCGCTCACGTTCTGGCAGCAAGGCGGTCAGTGGTTCGCCGAGCCGGCCACGCGGCGCGAGGTCGGACTCCAGCTTCCACCGGGTCAAACGGATCCGATGAGCGCCCAGGCGCTGGGCGTGGGCTTTGCCGTGGACGAGGCCAGCGCCACGGTCGCTCTGGACTTGCCGGCAGACCGGCTCAAAGCCCAGCGCGTGGCCCGTGTCCGCGCCGAGCGCGGCCCCATCGCGCCGCCCGCTCCCGGGGTGCTGGTGAACTACAGCGTGGCGGGCATGGTGTCCGAGCAACAGCAGGCGCTCTCCTTGGGGCACGAAGTCCGCAAGGCGGGCCGTTGGGGCGTTGTCAGCACCAGCGGGCAGGTCAACACCGACGCGTCGGGCACCGGCTACGTTCGCGGCGTGACGCGCTGGCAGAAAGACGATCCCAACCGCTTGGTGACTTACCAGGCCGGCGATGTGTTCGCTGGTCCGTCGTCCTCTCCGGTCAACCTGGCTGGGATGCGCGTGGCCAAGGACCCGCGGGCGTTGGACCCGTTGACGCCCACCTATCCCGTCCCGATGCTCGGTGGCGTGGCGCTCGATCCGGCCACGGTGGAAGTCCTGGCCAACCGCGCCCGTGTGCTGCAGGGCCAGGTGGGGAAGGGGCCGTTCACGGCCGATGGCAGCGCCTTGGGCACCGGTGCGCAGCAAACCCGAGTGGTGGTGCGAGACCCTTACGGCCGCGAAACCGTGGTGAGCGATCAGCGTTTCTACGTCGCCCCCACGTTGCTCCGCAAAGGGCTCACCACCTGGGAAGTCGCCGCCGGCCGTGTGCGCCAAGGGGAGAGCGATTATGGAGCGTTGGGCGCGACCGGGGCGGTGGCTTGGGGCCTCAATGACCGGTGGAGCCTGCGCGGCACCGCCCAAACCTCATCGAACGGTAAGGCCAACGTGGCGTTGGGGGCCACCACGGTGCTTGGCACCTACGGCACGCTGGATCTGGAAGTGGGCACGTCAACCCAAGGCGGCCAACGGCAGGCCATGGCTTACGACTACCGCGGCCCGGGGTTTGGCGTGCGCCTGGAGCACGAGCGCCAACAGGACTACTGGCGCCTGCGCGCCTCCAATGCGGTGGAGGTGGAGCAGCGCACCCGAGGCTCGGTCTTCTGGCGGCCCACGCCCCAGTGGTCCCTTCGGGCCAGCTATTCGGACGTGCGCACGCCACGCTTTCGCACCGCTTACGCCGACGCCGGGCTGACTTGGCGTGGCTACGGGCACACCGTGGCCGTCTCCGCGTTGCGCGATCTGGAGCGCAAGGAAACCCGGGTGGAGGTGGGCTACAGCTACGATTTCGGCCGGGGCAAGGGCGTGAGCGTTAGGGCCCGGCAAGCCCCCGATGCCACCGCTTGGGCCGTCCAAGGACGCGCCCGTCCCACGGTGTTGGGAACCCCTGTCGGCTTGTCTGCTTCGGTGGACGAGGGAGCGGCTGGCCAGACCGCCCGGGCCAACGCCAACTGGACCACCCGGGCAGGGTGGGCCCAGATCAACGCCGAGCACGGGCCCAGCGGCACCTGGGCTTCCGGTTCGATGGCCGGTGCCGTCCACCTGGACCGCCAGGGCGTGACGTTCCTAGGTCCGGCCGAATCCTTCGCCGTGGTGGACGTGCCCGGCCAAGCCGGGGTGCCGGTGAGGGTGGGCGGCAGATTGGTGGGGAAGACCAACGCCCAAGGCCGCCTGGTGGTGGGCGAGGTAACCCCGATGGTGCCCACGGAGGTCCGCGTAGACGATCGGGCGCTGCCACTGGGCACCCAATTGGCCGAGATCGAGCAAACCGCCACCGCTGGCCGCCAAGCCGGCATGCACCTTACCTTCCCGGTCCTGACCGAGGCCGCGCGCACCTTCCGCCTCACTGGCTCGGCCATCGAAGCGGGCACGGTGGCCAAGACGGCGACCGAGACCACCCAGGTGGGCTATGACGGGGTGCTCTACCTGAAGCAGCCGCGCCCCGGCCAGACGGTGGAGGTGGAAGGGGTCTGCAAGGCCACGTTGCCCAGCAACTTGGGCAACGCGACGGTCGCTCTCGATCTGGATTGCAAGTAGAAATTTGTCAGGACGGCGTGCTAGCACTCCAGCGGTGATCGTTTCGGACCCCATCGGGCAATGGCCGAATCGATGGTGTGTATTTTCCAGACACGGCCGTTGCTTTGAGGGAATCGGACCAGCGCCACAGATCAATGAGGTCGCCGACGGTGCGCTCGGAAATGTCAGCGTCCGTTTCCCCCATTTCCTCTGAGTGCTTGTCCAGTCGTGACTGGATTCGTTTGAGGATCTCCAGCGCGTCTGCATACAGAACACTGCCTTGATAGCCCACGGAGTTGAAGGCCGTCTGGAGCTGGTGCAGCCGGCGATTGATCTTGTGGCCCTCTTCCTCAAGCTTTGCTAAGCAAGAGGCGGCGGCGACCCGTCCATCCTTTGGAGCTGGCTTGGTGAGTCTATGCTCCTGAAGAAGCCGTTCGTAATTTGCGTAACCGTTGATGGCGCCTTCAATGGCTTGGGTGATCTCACCCAAGATAGGCGCGATGAAGACTTTGGCTTCGGTGCGCTTTCGGCGCTCCTGCCAATTCGCGAGCCATGCACCAGCTCCAACTGCAAGGAACGAACCTACGGCCGGGCCGACAATGACGTTGGCAAGCTCTGGAACCTTGCTGTGTTGTGCTCCCATGAGAATACCTGCAATCAATGCAGTGACGACCAAGACGATCGCCCAAGGATTGATGGACAGCCATTCGGGCAAGCTGATCTTCTGCGAGTCTGTGTCATGAGCCATGCGGTTCCCCTTAATTTCCGTTTGAGAGCCTGCGCGTTGTCATCCCCTGCGCAGTTTTTACTACTCTAACCTCACTCGACCCCAAGCCGGGCGAGAGGCAGGTGCTCCAAGAGGTGTCGAGACAGGGGGGGGGCAAGGCGAGGCCACTGTCTCAGGGGCTGAGAGGGGGCTCATATGCTGCTTATGAACAATGCTTGGGCCAACAAGCCGTGTCCTCTGGTGGTTTGGAGGTCGTGCGTAGCGATTGCCTGGTGCGCATGACGGCTCATCTACCGTGTGACTGCCGCCAGGAGGCTCATCACCTCCGGAGCATTACTGTCCCTGGTCCATGGATCTGAATCTGAAGGCTGGAAAGGGTAGTATCGCCGAAAGTATTGTTGTGATAAATGATTGATATGCTGGGCAACGGTAGACCTTCGGGGCTAACCAGGCTTCGTCGCTCGTCTTGCTGAAGGGCTCCTGCGGGTTCACCCCCGTTTTCACGGACACTTACGAGAAGGCCGATCAAGGCCATGAGGAGTGTTCATGTCGAAGCGAAGGAAGTTCAGCACCGAGTTCAAGCGCGGTGCGGTTGAGCAGGCCAGCCAGCCGGGCGTCAGCTGTGCCCAGGTGGCCCGGGAGCTGGGGATCCGGGATGCATTGCTGACCCGCTGGAAGCGGGAGGCCCAGAGCCGGGGCCAGGTGGCCTTCGGTGGCACCGGGACGCCCCGGGACGAGGAACTGGCGCGGCTCAAGCGCGAGCTGGCCCGGGTGAAGAAGGAGCGGGATTTTTTGCGAGAAGCGGCGACGTTCTTTGCCAAGGGATCATCCTGAGGTATCAGGTGATCGAACGTTGCCGCGATGAGTTTCCAGTGCGACTGATGTGTCGTTGCCTGCGGGTCTCGGCCAGCGGTTACTACGACTGGAGTAAGCGCTTGCCCAGTGCCCGGGAGCGCGACAACCAGCGCTTGCTCGGCCGGATCCGTGAGTTGCATGAGGACAGCCGGGGCACATTGGGCGCCGGCCGGATGCATGAAGACCTTGCCGAGGAAGGCGAGACGGCGAGCCTGAACCGGGTGGCGCGTCTGATGGCGACCGATGGCCTGCAGGGTTGGCCGCGACCGAAGCGGCGAGGCCAGCGCGGCAAGCCGGCGCTGACGCCGCCGGGTGTGCGCAACCTGCTGGAGCGGGACTTCACCGCGTTGGAGCCGGAGACCAGGTGGGTCACCGACATCACCGAGCTCAAGACCCGGCAAGGCAAGCTGTATCTGTGCATCGTGCTGGACCTGTTTGACCAGCGGGTGGTGGGGTGGTCAATGCATCATCGTCAGGATCGTCAGATGGTGATCAGGGCCGTGCAGATGGCGGTCTGGCAGCGCCAAGGCAGCCATCCACTGATCCTGCACTCCGACCGTGGCAGCCAGTTCCGAAGCGGCGACTACCAGCGTTACCTGGCGGCCAACGGCTTGGTGTGCTCGATGAGCGCGGTGGGCCACTGCGGTGACAACGCCGCGTGCGAAGGCTTCTTCGGCCTGCTCAAGCGCGAGCGGGTCTACCGCATGACCTACCCAACGCTCGATGCCGCGAGGGCGGATGTGTTCGAATACATCGAGCGGTTCCACAACCCGAGGATGCGACGAAGGGTCGCCAGGCAAGACCAGAAGTTCTCAGCCCTTTTACAACCGTCCGTGATTTCGGGGTAGAACCCCGGTTAACCCGAAGGCCACCACGTCGGGATGTTCCAGCCGTTGGCCCTGGTGCATGTTGCGCAAGAGCGCGGCCAAGTCGTTTCGCGTCAGATCGGCACGGTGGGCCAGTGGCCACCCCAGCACCCAGCCGTCCGAATGCCTCTGGACGTGAACGACGAACCGGGGGTGCATCCAGCGCTCTTGGAGCTGGGCAAGGACGCTGGCTGGCTTGGCAAAGCGCCCCACCTCGACCAGGTGGTTGTCGGAGCGCTGCAGGACAAACAGCCGGTCGGCCAGCAGGGCGTCCAGCGGTTCTGGTGGCAGCCGCTGGCTCAACTCGGGCCAGGCCAACAGGTCACGGCTGCCCCGCTCGGTGATGCAGCGCTTGCAAGCCATGCGCAGGTTCTCGGTGTCCCTTGGGCCGGCTAGGCTTGACGGAACGAGCGGTGAGAGCCCCCACGAGTGGCGACGGTCCAAGTCCAAGGGGGCGGTGCAGAAAGCGCACACAGGGCTTTCGGAACGGCGGGCCACGTCCAGCGCCCAGCGTGGGATGGCAGGCGCACGGACGGCATGGAAGGCCAGCACGCGACGGGCAAACGCGTCCAGGTCAGCGGTGTTCATGAGAGCACTCCTGAAACGACAGCAGGCGGATCGTTGATGGCCAATGGCGGTGAATGGAGGCCATGGCGCGCACCCTCGTTTGACTAAAACGAATTGGTGCGAGGGATTTGCGGCTTCCTTCCAGGGGTTCTTTGGCTCCCCACTTGTGATTCGGGAAACGCGCTGTGGGTGTATCCAAGGGCACTGCACACGTTTGACTAAAACCAATGTGATTTGGGTTTCTTGGGGCGGTGCTGCGGGTGGGCGAGGGCAACCTGTCCTGGGGATCCGGGGCAATGCGAAACGGTGGGCTGAAAAACTTTGCACGGGTTCCCGGGGTGGGGCATCGGTGGACGTGAGGGGTGGAAGAGCGGGAGCGTTGCGAGGGCATGGCGTGGGCGGTGGTCCTGTGTGGCGAGGGGGCGTAGAC
>NZ_JASJSI010000148.1:0-8269 GCF_030237085.1 Stenotrophomonas maltophilia group sp. Smal32 | reverse complement strand
CGGCCGGCGGCGCGAAGTAAGCGGAGAACCCCATGGCACGCTTTTTCATCGATCGACCCATCTTTGCATGGGTCATCGCCATCATCATCATGCTCGCCGGCGGCCTGGCCCTGTTCAAGCTGCCGGTGGAGATGTACCCCGACGTTGCGCCTCCCACGATTACGTTGACCGCCATCCATCCCGGGGCTTCCGCGCGCACCATCGAGGAAACGGTGACCCAGATCATCGAGACGAAGCTGGTTGGCATTGATGGCCTGCAGTACTTCACCTCGCAGAGCTACTCCTATGCGGGCTACTCCAACGTCACTCTCGTGTTCCACACAGGCACGGACTTGGATGCGGCCCTGGTGCAGGTCCAGAACCGCGTACAGCAGGCCATGCCGGCATTGCCCGAACAGGTCCGCATGCGCGGGGTGAGCGCCGCCAAGGCCAGCAGTGGCTTCCTGCAGATCGTGGCATTCGTATCAACCGATGGTGCCCTGGATGCCGCCGATGTCGCCGATTTCGTCGGATCATCGGTGGTGGACACGCTGAGCCGCGTACCTGGGGTGGGACATGTGCGCGAATTCGCCGGCAAGTACGCTCTGCGCATCTGGTTGGATCCAGCGAAACTGCAGGCGTATGCCGTCAGTGCCGAAGATATCGCCCAGGCCGTGCGTGGCCGGACCCTCCAGCCTGCGTTTGGCGAGCTTGGAGGGGGGCCGGCTGTGGATGGACAACCGATCTCGGCCTATATCGAAGGTGAGCCTTCGGCACGCACGGCAGAGGACGTGGGCGGCATTGTCATCCGTGCGAGCACCGATGGCAGCGAACTGCGTCTGCGCGATGTGGCACGGGTGGAACTGGGAGCTGAAAGCTATGAGTTCAGCAATCGCCTGAATGGTCGGCCTGCCGCTGGCGTCGGCATCACGCTCGCGCCGGGCGCCAATGCGCTGCAGACCCGTGCAGCGGTGGATCAAGCGCTGGAAGGCCTGTCTGCGTCCTTGCCTGCAGGCGTGGAGGTGGTAGTACCGTATGACGCCACACCGTTCGTACGCATGTCGATCAAGGGCGTGGTGCAGACCCTGATCGAAGCGATCGTGCTGGTGTTCGTGGTGATGTACCTGTTCCTGCAGAACTTCCGCGCCACCCTGATCCCGGCCATCGCCGTGCCGGTGGTGCTGCTGGGTACCTTCGGCGTGCTGGCCATGCTGGGCTTCTCGGTGAACATGCTGACCATGTTCGCGATGGTGCTGGCGATCGGCCTGCTGGTGGACGATGCCATCGTGGTGGTGGAGAACGTCGAACGCATCATGTCCGAGGAAGGGCTGTCTCCGCTCGAGGCTACCCGCAAGTCGATGGGCCAGATCACTGGCGCGCTGGTGGGCATCGGCCTGGTGCTGTCGGCGGTGTTCGTGCCGATGGCCTTCATGAGCGGTTCCACCGGCGTGATCTACCGCCAGTTCTCGGCCACGATCGTCTCGGCGATGGCATTGTCGGTGCTGGTCGCGATCGTGCTGACCCCGGCGCTGTGCGCGACCATGCTCAAGCCGCTGAAGAAGGGCGAGCACCATGTTGCCCATCGCGGCCTGGCCGGTCGCTTCTTCAACGGCTTCAACCGCGGTTTCGACCGCACCAGCGAAAGCTACCAGCGTGGCGTGCGCGGCATCATCCACCGTCCGTGGCGCTTCATGGGCATGGTTGCGGCGCTGTTCGTGCTGATGGGCGTGCTGTTCGTGCGCCTGCCCAGCGCATTCCTGCCCAATGAAGATCAAGGAACGCTGGTAGTGCTGGTGAACGGAGTGGCGGGATCGACACTGCAACAGACCACGCATGCATTGCAGGCGGTCGAGCACTACTTCCTGGAGAGCGATCCCATGGCCGAGGCGATGTTCACGGTCGCCGGCTACAGCTACTCGGGGATGGGCCAGAATGCGGGCCTTGCCTTCATCCGGCTGAAGGACTGGGCGCGACGCGGCTCAGCCGACAATGCTGAAGCCATCGCACTGCGCGCAACCCGGGCCCTGGCAACGCAGGGAATGGCCGATTTCCACGTGCTGGCGCCGCCCCCGATTCCCGCGCTGGGCAATGCATCCGGGTTCGGCTTCTTCCTCAAGGATGATGCCGGGCAGGGACATTCGCACCTGGCCCAGGCGCGCGATACGCTTCTTGCCGCTGCGTCACAGAGCCCATTGCTTCAGCAGATGCGCGCCAACGGCATGGAGGATGTGGCTGCTCTGCAGGTGTGCATCGATGATGCGAAGGCCAGGGCGCATGGCCTCACCGCCGAGCGGATCGGGAACGAACTGGGGGCTGGTTGGGGCGGCCGCTATGTCGCCGACTTCCTGGACAGGGGGCGGGTCAAGCGGATCATCATGCAGGCCGATGCGTCCAGCCGCGGGCTTCCGCAGGATTTCAGCCAGTGGGCGGTCCGCAATGACCAGGCCCGCATGGTGCCCTTCGATACGCTGGGCAGTACCCACTGGATCCAGTCGTCACCGCGCTTGGAGCGCTTCAACGGCACGGCGGCCATGGAAATCCATGGCCAGCCTGCGCCCGGTACGTCGTCAGGCGAAGCGATGAGGGAGATCGAGCGTCTCGTCGCACTGCTTCCCCCGGGCTTCAGCATTGAATGGACGGGTGCGGCCAGCCAAGAGCGGGATTCCCGCTCCCAGTTGCCGCTGCTCTACGTTCTTTCATTGTTGATGGTGTTTCTCTGCCTGGCGGCCATGTATGAGAGCTGGATCGTACCGGTTGCAGTGCTGCTGGCGGCTCCGTTGGGCATCCTTGGTGCGGTGCTGGCCAATACCGTCAATGGCCTGGAACGCGACATCTACTTCCAGGTGGCGATGCTGACCACGGTGGGCCTGACCAGCAAGAACGCGATCCTGATCATTGAGTTTGCCAAGGAGCACATGGAGCACGGGGCAGGCCTGATCAACGCGATCATGCACGCCGTGCGCGACCGCTTGCGCCCGATCGTCATGACCTCGCTGGCTTTTGGCATGGGAGTGATTCCGCTGGCCGTGTCCTCGGGGGCGGGTTCAGGCGCCAAGCAGGCCATTGGTATCGGGGTGCTCGGCGGAATGGTCGCGGGCACAAGCCTGGGCCTGCTCTTCGTACCGCTCTTCTTCGTGGTAGTGCAGCGCGCGTTCAAGCGTGGATAGATGGCCTGATCGGGAATTACCATGCCATGCAGCGTCGCGCTACACCGCTTCATCATCGCGCGGAGCCGCGCGGCAGGCACGCACGCGCAGCAGCGCGTCACCGGCCTCGCGGGCCATGCGCTCGTATTCGGCGCGGATCTCCTCCAGCCGCTCCTCGTCCAGTTCTTCCAGATCCAACAGTTCGTTGTTGGCCTCGGCCGTCGCCCGGATCAGCTCGTCCAGCTTGATCTGCATTGCGGCCGTATCTGCGTTCTGCGTGTGCTGGATCAGGAACACCATCAGGAAGGTGATGATGGTGGTGCCGGTGTTGATCACCAGCTGCCAGGTGTCGTTGAAACCGAACACCGGGCCACTGATGCCCCAGATCACCACGATCGCTACTGCAGCCAGGAAGGTCCACGGCGAGCCGGTGGCGGCCGCGGCCTTCTTGGCGATCGTATTGAACAGATTTCGTACTTTCATCGTCGTCGTCCCACTCAGGTGACGAGGATGATCGGCAGTGGCCCGTGCAGGCGCCGTGCAGCGGCGGTCAGGCGCGCATGCGCTGCAGCCGCGGTGCCTGCAGGCTGCGCACGGGACTGCTCTGGTAGACGTGCTGCCAGCAACGGTCGACGAACTCGCGGGCCTGGGCTTCACTCAGTCGCGGCATGATCTGCAGGGCGTACTGGGTCTGGAACATCTCGTCACGTTCGGCCTCGCTGGCGCGCGGCTGGGTGATCAGCGAATCGCAGGCAAACTTGATCCACGGCACGTACGAGCCGAACGAGTTGTGCGGCAGTGCGCCTTCGGCATGTTGGCGGCGCCAGTGGTCAAGCTCGGCGTCTACGTTGATGACCGGAGGAATGGTGGGGACTTCAGCGTGCATGACAATCCAGTTCGGTTGAGTGGAAAGGGAGTGGGGGTTCATCGGAGTGTGGCGTATATGGCGGTGCATGCCGCGTCAGCGCGATGTGGAGCTGGCGTTGGCATGTCCGATCAACTGCGCATGCTCGACGGCACCGAGATCTTCGGCCAGGGTGGCCATCGCGTTGCACAGGCGCTGGTGGTCGTGCGGATGGCGACGGACCAGCTCCAGTTGCATGCGCTGGTAAGCGGTCCAGAACAGGGCGCCGCGCCGGTGCAGTGCATATTGCCGCTGCAGGCGTTCGCGGATCGGGTCGAGGATCGAGTCTGGTGCAGGTCGTACGGCGTGCGCGCACATGGCTGGCTCCGCCGGGGAAAGAAAGTCCCGGTAACCCCCACCCTAGGCGCGGCAGCCGGGCAGGGTGTTATCGCAGCGTGTGCGCGTTGCGCAGCTGACTGTGCACGGGTTCACGGCAATGGCCGCAAACGCTGCCGGCACTAGGGCGTGCCGGCACTGAAGCGTTCATTAAACGGATTCAACAGGCCACTGCGTGGTGATCATTCACCGATGTCTTCATTCCAGATCTCCGGGTGCTGCGCAATGAAGCCGCCCAGCAGGTCCACGCATTCCTGGCTGTCCAGGTCGATCACGTTGACGCCGTTTTCCCGCAACCAGTCGATGCCGCCCTGGAAGGTGCGCGATTCGCCCACCACCACGGTGCCGATGTTGAACTGGCGCACCAGGCCCGAGCAGTACCAGCACGGTGCCAGGGTGGTGACCATGATGGTGTCCTGGTAACGGCGCTGGCGGCCGGCCTTGCGAAACGCGTCGGTCTCGCCGTGCACGGACGGGTCGCCTTCCTGCACGCGGCGGTTGTGGCCGCAGCCGAGCAGGCGGCCGTCGTTGTGGTACAGCGCCGCGCCGATCGGCACGCCGCCCTCGGCCAGGCCCTGGCGGGCTTCGGCAATGGCGGTCTTCAGCAGGGCCTGGTAGTCGGGCGTGGTGATCATGCGGGGCTCCGGTAAGTCGTGGCACGCCATGATACGGGCAGGGGGTGCCGCTGGCCCCCGGCGGTGCGATAATCGGGGCCATGAGCGAATCCCCCTACAAAGCCGGTACCACCCATTTCGGGTTCCGCGACGTCGCCGCCAAGGACAAGCAGAAGCTGGTCGGCCAGGTGTTCACCTCGGTCGCGCGCAACTACGACCTGATGAACGACCTGATGAGCCTGGGCGTGCACCGGGCGTGGAAGCGTTACTACGTGGCCACCGCGCAGGTGAAGCCGGGTGACCGCGTGCTCGACCTGGCCGGCGGCACCGGCGACATCGCCGCCCTGCTGAAGGAGCGCGTTGGCGCCGAGGGCTCGGTGGTGCTGGGCGACATCAACGCCGGCATGCTGTCGGTCGGCCGTGACCGCCTGACCAACCGTGGCCTGGTGCTCGGCCTGGACTACGTGCAGTGCAACGCTGAAGCCATGCCGTTCCCGGACAACAGCTTCGACCTGGTGACGATCGCCTTCGGCCTGCGCAACGTGACCGACAAGGACGCCGGCCTGCGCGAGATGTACCGCGTACTGAAGGTGGGCGGCCAGGCCCGCGTGCTGGAGTTCTCCGAAGTCACCGCTGACTGGTTCAAGCCGATCTACGACTTCCACTCGTTCAGGATCCTGCCGAAGCTGGGCAAGCTGTTCGCCAACGATTCGGACAGCTACCAGTACCTGGCCGAGAGCATCCGCAAGCACCCGCCGCAGGAAGAGCTGAAGGCGATGATGGGGCAGGCCGGTTTCGAGCGCTGCCACTACAAGAACCTGACCGGCGGCATCGTCTCGATCCACTCCGGCTACAAGCTGTAAGCCCTGGACGGGGGAAACCCCGGTATCTGCTCTGGTAGGTGCCAACCTTGGTTGGCACAGCTGCTGCCGGCATCTGCTCTGGTGGGTGCCGACCTTGGTCGGCACAGAAGCTGCCGCGAGCGTTGATGGATCCGTGCCAACCAAGGTTGGCACCCATCAAGGCGCGGCGCCTGCGCTCCCGCCGCCATTACCCCGCACCGCGCAACGCCTGCGGGGCCGGAGGGAGGTACCATTGGGGTTTGATCCCCGTAACGGTCCCGATTCATGCGTAATCCGCTGATGCTCCTTCCGCTGGCCGTGGCCCTGGCCCTGGCCGCCGGCTGCTCCCAGGAGGCGGCCGCGCCCGCCGCCGCACCGACTGCCGAAAAGGCCCCCGCCGCCCCCGTGAACGCCGAGAACCGCAGCCACGACGAAAGCTCGTACGCCGAGCCGGACAAGGTCGCCATCAAGGACATCGCGCTGGATCTGAAGCTGGACTTCGACCAGAAGCAGATCGGCGGCACCGCCACCTACACCCTGGAATGGAAGCAGAAGGACGCCAAGCAGCTGGTGCTCGACACCCGCGAGCTGACCGTGTCCAAGGTCGAGGCCGTTGCCGCCGATGGCGCGCGCAGCCCGCTGAAGTTCGAGCTGGCCGCCGCTGACAAGGTGTTCGGCAGCAAGCTGACCATCGAAGCGCCGGAACAGCCGGCCAAGATCGAAGTGACCTACCACACCGCCCCGACCGCCTCAGGCCTGCAGTGGCTGGCACCGTCGATGACCGAGGGCAAGAAGCTGCCCTTCATGTTCAGCCAGTCGCAGGCCATCCACGCCCGTTCGTGGGTGCCGCTGCAGGACACCCCGAGCGTGCGTTTCACCTACAGTGCGCACGTGGTCTCGCGCCCGGACGTGATGGTGCTGATGAGCGCCGACAACGATCCGAAGGCCGCGCGTGACGGTGATTACACCTTCAAGATGCCGCAGCCGATCCCGTCTTACCTGCTGGCCATCGCCGCCGGTGACCTGGTGTTCGAGCCGATCTCCGGCCGCTCCGGCGTCTGGGCCGAGCCGACCATGGTCAACAAGGCCGCCAAGGAATTCGAAGACACCGAAAAGATGATCGGCGCCGCCGAGAAGCTGTACGGCGAGTACCGCTGGGGCCGCTACGACATGCTGGTGCTGCCGCCGTCGTTCCCGTTCGGCGGCATGGAAAACCCGCGCCTGACCTTCGCCACCCCGACCGTGATCGTCGGCGACAAGTCGCTGGTCTCGCTGGTCGCCCACGAACTGGCGCACAGCTGGTCGGGCAACCTGGTGACCAACGCCAGCTGGAAGGATATCTGGCTCAATGAAGGCTTCACCACCTACGTCCAGGGCCGCATCACCGAAGCCCTGTACGGCAAGGAGATGGCCGAGATGGAAAAGCAGATCGACCAGACCGACCTGCTGGCCGAAGTGAAGGACATGAGCCCGGCCGACCAGGCGCTGGCGCTGCCGCCGCTGAACGAGCGTGACCCCGACGAAGCCCTCAGCCAGGTCGCCTACGTCAAGGGTTCGTGGTTCCTGGAGTTCCTGGAACAGCGCTTCGGCCGGGAGACCTTCGACCCGTTCCTGCGCGGCTGGTTCGATGACCATGCCTTCCAGAGCGCGAACACCGACCAGTTCGTCGACTACATGAAGAAGAACCTGCTGCCGAAGAATCCGTCGGCAGTGACCGAGGCCGAGCTGAAGGCGTGGCTGGACGAGCCGGGCATTCCGGCCTTCGCCACCAAGGCGCAGTCGCGCAACTTCAGCAGCGTCGACACCGCGCGCATCGCGTTTGCCAGCGCCGGCACCGTGCCGAGCAGCCAGGTCATCGCCGACTGGAGCACGCAGGAATGGGTGCGTTTCATCGACGGCCTGGGCGCCACCCAGCCGCTGGACAAGCTGGCCACGCTGGACAAGGCCTTCCACTTCACCGGCACCCCGAATGGCGAGATCGCCATGCGCTGGTACCCGCTGGCGATCCGCAGCGGCTACGAGCAGGCCAATGAAGGCGCGGCTGCATTCATCGAGCGCGTCGGCCGTCGCAAGCTGATCATGCCGATCTACGCCGAACTGGTGAAGACCCCGAAGGGTCTGGAGCTGGCCAAGCAGGCCTTCGAAAAGGCCAAGCCGGGCTACCACCCGATCACCACGGCCTCGGTGCAGGACATGCTGGCCAAGGCTGAAGCCAAGTAAGAAAAAGCGCCGGGCATCCCCCGGCGCTTTTTTTTGTAGAGTCGCGCGGGGGGGCCGCCGCCGCGGGCGGGGGCCGCCGCGCGCGCCGCCCGCCCCCCACCACCCCACAAACCAACACAACCCCCCCCCACCCCCCACAACAACCTCACGCCCCGCCCACGCGGCGGGGCGGGGCGGGGCGGCCCCCTCCAGCTACCTGCCCCGCGCTCCACCGCCGAGGCGGCGCGC
>NZ_JASJSI010000147.1:6660-8397 GCF_030237085.1 Stenotrophomonas maltophilia group sp. Smal32 | reverse complement strand
GGGGTGTGGGGGGGGGGGGGGGGGGGGGCGGGCCCCCCCCCCGCCCAAGAATGAGACCCCAAACACAAAAGAAAAAAAAAAACCCCAAAAACACCACCCCCGGGGGGGGGGGGGGGGGGGGGGGGGGGGGGGGGGGGGGGGGGGGCGCCCCCCCCCCCCCCCGCCCCGCCCCCCCCCCCCCCCCCCGCCCCCCCCCCCCCCCCCCCCCCCCCCCACCCCGCCTTCGACAGGTTCCTGCCGTCTGTAGGGTCGGATCCCGTTGCTGCGCAACGGGCTCTGACCCCTGTTGATGGGCCATGAGGACGGTAGATCCACGCCATGCGTGGATGGATGGTTGGTTCATCCGCGCCTCACCTGGGCGGCAACGGAAGGTTCATGCTGTACGGCCACGCAACGCACAGGACATCGCATTCGCCATGGCAAGGACCCGGGTCGGCATCATCTTCGGTGGCAAGTCTTCCGAGCACGAAGTTTCACTGCAGTCGGCGAAGAACATCCTCGACGCGCTCGACCGCGAGCGCTTCGAGCCGGTGCTGGTCGGCATCGACAAGCAGGGCCAGTGGCACCTGAGCCAGCCGGAGACGTTCCTGATCAATGCCGATGATCCGTCGCGCATCGCGCTGCATCGGTCCGGCGCGTCGCTGGCGGTGCATCCCGGCGCCGAACAGGCGCAGCTGCGCCCTTCCGATGCGGCCGCAGCGCTCGGCCAGATCGATGTGGTGCTGCCGATCGTGCACGGGCCACTGGGCGAGGACGGTGCGCTGCAAGGCCTGCTGCGCATGGTCAACCTGCCCTTCGTCGGTTCACCGGTGCTGGGTTCGGCCGCAGCGATGGACAAGGACGTGGCCAAGCGCCTGCTGCGCGATGCCGGCCTGCGGGTGGCACCGTGGTTGTGCATCCGCCGTCATCAGGCCGCAGCGGTCGATGTCGATGCGGTGATCGCCCAGCTCGGCCTGCCGTTGTTCGTGAAGCCTGCCAACCAGGGTTCGTCGGTGGGCGTGAGCAAGGTCAAGGATGCCGCGGGCTTCGCCGATGCGCTGGAACTGGCGCTGCGGCATGACCACAAGGTGCTGGTGGAATCGGCCATCGTCGGCCGCGAGATCGAATGCGCGGTGCTGGGCAATGAGCAGCCGCAGGCCAGCGTATGCGGCGAGGTGGTGGTGCACGACGAGTTCTACGCCTACGACACCAAGTACATCAATGCCAATGGCGCTGACGTGGTGGTGCCGGCCGACATCGATGCCGCTACCCAGGCACGCATCCAGCAGATCGCGCTGCAGGCCTACCAGGCGCTGGAATGCGCGGGCATGGCGCGGGTCGATGTGTTCCTCACGGCCCATGGCGAGATCATCATCAACGAGATCAACACGCTGCCGGGCTTCACCCGCATCAGCATGTATCCGAAGCTCTGGGGCGCCAGCGGCGTGGACTACACCACCCTGATCACGCGGTTGATCGAGCTGGCGCTGGAGCGCCATGCGGCCGATCGCGGATTGCACAGCGCCTTGTAGAGTCCCGCGCATGGGGGCCCCCTGCACGGGCTGGCGCCATGGCGGCCCGGTCACTGGGTGGGGGGGGGGCGGCGCGCGCCGCCGCCCCCCCCCCCAACAACCCGGCGCCCCCCGCGCCGGCCGCCCGGGTGGTGCTAGTGTGGTGCGGCGGTGCTCCAAAAACAACCCCAACCCACACAGGACTCAAAACCACAAACCGGACTGTCTGGATTTCGACCACACACCC
>NZ_JASJSI010000147.1:0-6650 GCF_030237085.1 Stenotrophomonas maltophilia group sp. Smal32 | reverse complement strand
AAAAAAAAAAAAATAAAAACCGGCGGGGGGTCAACCCCAAAAAATTATTTTATCCAATCGGGGGGGCCGGCGGGGGGGTGTAAAACACCCGCATGACGGGGGTTTTTTGCGTGGGGGGGGCGCCCCCCGGGGGGCCGGGGGGCGTTGCCCCCCCGCTGTGTTAGGGCCCCCACGGCGCATATTTATCACCGGCCCGCGCGGGGGCCCGAAAAATAGTGGGGGGGGGCCCCCCCCCGGGGCGCCCCCCACCGGAAAGAACAGTGCCGGCCAGCGGCCGATCCTGCCCTGCGGTCTGCTATCCGCGCTTGCGGAACATCGAGATCACCGCCAGCACCAGGAAGATCACGAACAGGATCCAGGCGATGTTGCTGGCAGCACCAGCGATGCCGGAGAAGCCGAGCACGGCGGCGATGATGGCGATGACGAAAAATATGACGGCGTAATGCAGCATGGCGCTCCTCGCAGATGTCCGGGCCGTTGGATGGCGTAGGTCCATCCTCCCGATCTGGCGGTGTGCAACCAGTGATGGCGATCTATGCGGCAGATGAAGCCTTCAGCCTGCGCAGCCCTTCCTCGATGCTGACCTGCGGCACGTAGCCGAAGTCGCGGCGCGCCGGTTCCATGCTGTACCAGTGCGGCGTGCACAGCTGCTCGGCCAGGAAGCGGGTCAACGGCGGTTCGCCGCGCAGGCGCAGCAGCGGCCACAGGCGCTCGCAGATGGCGCCAATGCGATAAGCGGTCTTGAAGCTGATCGCCTTGTCCACCGTCGGTGCACCAACAGCGGCCAGCAACTTGTTGACCAGCTCGCGCATCGGCAGCGGTTCGCCGTTGGAAATGAAGTAGGCCTTGCCCGCACACGCGGCACCCGGCGCCAATGCCTCGAAAGCGAGGAAGTGCGCGAGCGCGGCGTTGTCGATGTAGGTGGTATCGACCTTGTTGTTGCCATCGCCCACCAGGCGCAGCCGGCCCTGCCGTGCACGTTCGGCCAGGCGTGGCACCAGCTGCTGGTCACCCGGGCCCCAGATCAGGCGCGGGCGCAGCGCCACCGTGGCCAGCACGGCGTCATTGGCGGCCAGCACGCGCTGTTCGGCAATCGCCTTGGTCGCCGCATACGGGGCCTGGAAGTCCTCGCCGTACGGCACTTCGTCGGCGCCGAGGCCTTCCACCGGGTGGGTGGCACGGTGCGTCACGCTGGGCGTGGAGGTATAGACCAGCCGGCTGATGCCATGCGCACGGCAGGCGGCGATCACATTGTCGGTGCCGACCACGTTGGCCTGGTGGTAGCTGTCATAGCTGCCCCAGGCGCCGGCCTTGGCACCGTTGTGGAATACCGCGTCGACGCCGGCCACCGCGTGCAGCACCGCCTGCGCATCGGCCAGGTCGCCACGGATCTGGCCCACGCCCATCGCCTGCAGTTCCGGGTAATGGCTGCGGTTGAACGCCAGCACCTGGTGGCCACGCTCGACCAGACCGCGGCACAGCGCCTGGCCAAGGAAACCACCACCACCGGTGACCAGGATCTTCATGCGCGCTTCTCCAGTTCGGCGCTGGCCCAGACGGCGAGCTTCTCGCGGCCGATCTTGGCGTTGTGACGGATATCGACGGGGAATGATGGATGCACCAGGAAGTGCTGCAGGCCGGCCTCGGGCACCCGTGCAGCGGCCTGCGCGCGCAGCGCTTCCTGAAGCGCCGGGCTGTCGGACTGGCCGCGCAGCAGTTCCACGCACAGCACCGGCACCTGCGCACCGGCCACGCCGACGCCGACCAGCGCGGTGCGCGCCACGCCTGCGACGGTGTTGAACACCGGCTCGACCTGTTCGGTGTACAGCGGTCCGCGCGCTGTCTCCACGCGCTGCGTCTTGCGTCCGCAGAACCACAGGCGGCCCTGCGCATCGAAGTAACCGACGTCACCCATGCGATGGACCACGCGCGTGCTGCCATCGGCCAGCGTCTCGCGGATCTTCGCTGCCGCCGTCGCCTGCGGGCGGTTGAAGTAACTGTCGGTGGCGGTCGGCCCGGCCACGGTGATCTCGCCCACCTCGCCGGTGGACAACACGCGCGCCTGCGACCAGTCCGGCAGCGGCGCGTCGTCGATGGCGATGATGCGCACTTCATTTGGTTCAACCACATTGCCCACGCAGGTACCGGCACCGGTCTCGGTGGCGGCGCGCGTACGCTCCAGCTCACGGCCTTCGACCACGGCCACCGGCAGGCACTCGGTGGCGCCATACGGCGTCCAGAACTGCGCGTCGGCCGGCAGCAGGCTACGGATGGTGGCGACCACGTCCGGCGGCACCGGCGCACCCGCCGAGGTCACCCGGGTCACCGTCGGCAGCGGCTGACCATGCTTCGCCAGCACCCGCATCAGCGCCGGCGAGCCGAACAGCTGGGTCACCCCGAAACGCTGGATGGCGTCGTGCAGGCGCGCCGGGTCGGCCTGCGCCGGCCGGGTAGGGTCCATGTCCGGGATGACCGAGGTCAGGCCCAGCGCAGGATCGAACAGGGCGAACGGCGGGAAGGTCGGCAGGTCCACCCCGCCCGCTTCCATGCCGAAGGCGCTGCCCAGCAGCTGGATCTGGCCGACGAAGTGGCGATGGCGGTAGACCACGCCCTTGGGCACGCCGGTGGAGCCGCTGGTGAACAGGATCGCGGCCATGTCCTCGCCGTCAGTGGCGGCCAGCATCGGCCCACCGCTGGCACCTGCGCGCTCCAGCGCGGCCAGCGTGGTCCCGCCCCAGCCGAGGCGGCGGCCGACGGTCACCAGGCGGGTCGCCGACGGTGCCCAGCGCAGCACCAGCCGCGCCACATGCGCCAGCGGAATGCCGATGAAGGCCTCTGGCTGCGCCTCGTCCAGGCACTGCTTCAGCGCGCGCTTGTCGATGCCCGGGTCGACCAGCACCGGCACCGCGCCCAGCTTGAACAGGGCAAACATCAGCAGGAAGAACTCTGGCGACGGCCGCACCATCACCACCGTGCGCACCCCACGGCCGATCCCGTAACCGGTCAGGCCAGCGGCCATGGCGTCGCTGCGGGCGTCCAGCTGTCGGTAGTCCAGGGTCACGTCGTAAGCGGCCATGCCGTTGCCGGCGCCACGGCGGCCAGGGCAGCGGATGGCGATCTGGTCGGGCCGTTCACGCGCCAGTTCAGGCAAGCGGGCGGCAATATTGCAGGGTCGGTTCATCCGTTCATTGTCGCCGCTTACGGAATTTCTTGCGCGGCGGCCCACTTCGTGGAAAATCCGCACCCTCGTTCCTGATTCCGACTGCCGCCCGAGGCGGCTTGCCCATGCAACATCCCTGCATGACCTGCGGCGCCTGCTGCACCCAGTACCGCGTGGCCTTCCACTGGATGGAATCGGACGAGGTCACCCCCGGCGGCGTACCGCACCAGCTGACCGAGGTGCTCGACCCGCATCGCCTGTGCATGCGCGGCACCCATTCCAAGCCAGTGCGCTGCGTGGCGCTGGATGCGCAGATCGGCGTGTATTCACGCTGCACCATCCACCCCAACCGGCCCAGCGTGTGCCGCGAGGTGGATGCATCGTGGGAGTACGGCAAGGCCAGCCCGCAGTGCGACAAGGCGCGCATTGCCTACGGCCTGGATCCGTTGACGCTGGCCGACTGGCGCTGGCGCGATGACGCGGACAATGACGACGACCATCCGGACGACAACGGCAACAGCCCGTCTTCGCCGCCGCAGGCGCCGGTCGCCGCGTGACCGGCGGGGTCGGATCCGTTTCCGGCACGGAAACGGCTCTGACCCCATGTACGACAACGCCGGGCATGGCCCGGCGCTACCGAAGGGTTCCGTCTCAGATGGGGTCAGAGCCCTCTCTGCGAGAGGGATCCGACCCCGCATCCGGTTACAGCGGGTTCTTGTCCAGGAACGCGCGGATCTCCGGCACCAGCACCTCGTGCTTGTCTTCCAGCACGTAATGCCCGGCATCCTCGAAGGCATGCACCTGGGCCCGCGGCAGCGCGGCCTGGAAGCCCTTCAGGAAATGATGGTCGAACACGAAGTCGCGCAGGCCCCAGCCGAGGAAGGCCGGGCGGTCGGCGAACGACGGCAGCGCCTTGCCGGCACGCTCCAGCAGCGACCACGCCTTGTCGGCCGGCGACAGCGGGATGTCCTGCATGAAGCGGATGGTGCTGATGCGGTTGGCGTAGCTGTTGTACGGCGACACATAGGCGCGGCGCACATCGGCCGGCATCTTCCGCTCCACGCCCAGCCACGAGGCACCGGACGAGAAGGCGTTGAAGGTGCGGATGATCCACTCGCCGATCTTCCAGTGGCGCCCCAGCGCGATCTGCCACGGCATCTTCTTCGCCGCCGGCATCGGGAAGGCAGCGGTGTTGAGCACCACCAGGCGCTTCACCTGCTCGTGGTGCGACAGCGCCCATCCGAAGCCGATCATGCCGCCCCAGTCGTGCACGGCCAGGGTCACCGGGCCGGTGATGCCCAGGTGCTTGAGCAGCGCATCAAGATCGTCCACACGCGACTGCAGCGTGTACTCGTAGCGGCTGTCGTCCGGCTTGTCCGACAGGCCCATGCCGATGTGGTCCGGCACGATGCAGCGGTACGTGTCCGACAGGCCTGCCACCAGCGTGCGCCAGTAATAGCTCCACGACGGGTTGCCGTGCACCATCACCACCACCTCGCCGTCGCGCGGGCCTTCGTCGAGATAGTTCATCGACAGGCCGGGGCGGACCTCGAAGCGCTGCGGGTGGGCGGGGTAACCGGGAAGATCGCGCATGCGGAGCACCTTGGAAGAATCGCGGCGCGGTGTAGCGCCGAGCCATGCTCGGCGGCTCTCCGGTCAGGCCGCGGAAGAACCGCGCTGTGCGCGTGAGCCGAGCGTGGGCTCGGCTCTACAGGGAGTCAGGCAGCGGGCTGCTTACCAGACCACTTCAGCCATCGAACAGTTCAGGCCCGAGCCGATGCCCAGAAGCGCGATGCGATCGCCCTTCTTCAGCTTGCCCAGCTGCTTGAGCTTGCTCAGCACGATCGGCACCGAGGCCGGGCCGATGTTGCCGTGCTCGCCGAAGATGGTCATGACCTTCTTCGGGTCGATGCCGAAGTTCTTGATGAACGCGGCGGTGTGCGGCTGGCTGACCTGGTGGATCACGAACTGGTCCAGCTCTTCCACGGCCCAGCCCAGGGCGATCTTGGCGGCGCTGAAGGTCTTCTGCGCCAGCTTGATGCCTTCGATCAGCAACAGGCGGGTGTCGGTGACCATGCGGTCCAGGTTGCCCAGGCACAGCTGGTTCCACTCGGTGGCCGAACGGGTCACGCCGCCCTTGTAGCGCGGCGCGTCCGGCACCAGCTCCGAGCGCGCCATCACCATCGCCGCGGCACCCGAACCGGTGGTCAGCGCGGCCAGTTCGTTGCGGAAGTCGTCGGCGGTGACGTCCGGGGCGGTCATGCGCTCCAGGGTCTTCTCGTACACCAGGTTGGCGGTCTCACCGTCCACCACCAACGCGTAGTCGATATCACCGCGCTCGATCATGCGCGCGGCGATATCCATGCCGTTGATGAAGGCCAGGCAGGCATTGGCGACGTCGAAGGTCATGCACTCGTCGCTGACGCCGAGGTTGCCCGACACGATGGAAGCGGTGGACGGTTCCAGGTAGTCGCGGCTGACCGAGGTATTGACCAGCAGGCCGACCTGCGTCGCATTGATGCCTGCGTCTTCCAGCGCCTTGCGGCCCGCCATGGTGGCAGCGTCGGACGCCAGCACGCCGTTATCCCACAGGCGGCGGGCGTGGATGCCGGCGATGTCGCCGAGCACGTCGGTGCGGATACCCAGGCGGTCCAACGTCGGCTGCAGCCGCTCGTTGATTTCCTTGGTCGTCAGCGTGTGCGGCGCGTCGACGTGTGCCAGGCCGGCGATCGAGACATTCTTGAAGAGCATCGAGGTTAGCGCCAAGGCTCAGGCAAAAGGGGGCGCTATTCTATAACCCCCGGGGCCTTCACCGCATCTTTACGAATTCAGCCTTGCCCGTATGGTGAAGCGTTCAGCGCGGCGGGCACTGGAACGCAGCAAAGCGCTGGCTGCCATCGGCGGGGGCCGCGGCGGCCTGCACGGCATTGGCGCCGGCACTCGGAGCCTCGTTGCGGGCCAAGGTTTCCAGCTCTTCCTGCACGCGCAGCGGGTTGCGGTTGTAGAAACCGACCTTGCTCTTCACGGTCACCACCACCTCGCCCTTGGCAATGCAGCCGGCCGGAACCGGGCCTGCCGGCAGCACGCGGGTCGCCTTGCCGGCCGGTTCGATCGGCACCCAGGTACAGGCGGTGACGGTGAGCAGCAGGGAGGAAAGCAGCAGAACGCGCATGGGCAGATCCTGGAAGGGTATGGGGGGATTCTGCCTGAACAGCCTGAATCGGGGGTAGCCGGGGCGGAGCCCAGGTAGCGGCGGGGGCGGGCCCCGGCCCGCCCCCCCCCGCCCCCGGGGGCGCGGGGCCGGCCCCCCCGCCCCCCCCCCCCCCCCCCCCCCCCCCCGCCATTTAAAAAAAAACCCCCCCCCCACACCCCCCCAAACTAGGATTGCGCGTTTTGCTTGTTTATAAACTCGCGGGGGGGGGGGGGGGGGGGGGGGGGGGGGGGGGGGGGGGGGGGGGGGGGGGGGGGGGGGGGGGGGGGGGGGGGGGGG
>NZ_JASJSI010000146.1:0-8633 GCF_030237085.1 Stenotrophomonas maltophilia group sp. Smal32 | reverse complement strand
CCCCCCCCCCCCCCCCCCCCCCCCCCCCCCCCCCCCCCCCCCCCCCCCCCCCCGGAACACACCCCCCCACCCCCCCACCCGCCAGCGGCGGCGGTGGGGGGGGGGGGTTTTTGTTAAAACGACACCCCCCCCCGCGGGGGGGGGGGGGGGCCCCCAGGGGGCCCCCCACCCCCCCCCCATGGATGGGTTTACGGCGTGTCCTGCCCACCCATACCGCCCCGCCAACCCACGGACAGCCCGCTTTTGACGTTGATGTTGATGTTGATGTTGATGTTGATTCTGCAGGTGCAGGGCTGCAGGCCCTGCCGCCTCCCCCTAGAACGGAGCCGCGGACTCGAACGCGAGCGCCTCGCCCGTCAGCGGATGCGTAAACCGCAGGCTGCGCGCATGCAGATGCACGCGTTGCGCCGGCGCCGCGTCATACAGCACGTCGCCGACGATGGGATGGCCGAGGCTGGCCATGTGCAGGCGCAGCTGATGGCTGCGGCCAGTGATCGGTTCCAGCGCCACGCGCGTGCGCTGCGCTTCAGCATCACGGGCCAGCACGCGCCAACGCGTCAGCGCCGGCTTGCCGCGCTCATGGTCGATCATCTGCTTCGGCCGGTTCGGCCAGTCCACGATCAATGGCAGGTCCACTTCGCCGGCATCGCCCTCAAGCAGGCCCTGCAGAACGGCTTCGTAGCACTTGCCAACCTGGCGCTGCTCGAACTGCATCGACAACGCCGCCTGCATGTCCTTGCCACGCGCATGCAGCAGCAGCCCGGAGGTCACCTGGTCCAGGCGGTGCACGGTCAAGGCATCCGGATACAGCGCCTGCAGGCGCGCGACGACACAGTCCTGGTTCTCGGCGCTGCGGCCAGGCACGGACAGCAGGCCGGCGGGCTTTTCAGCTACCAGCAGCGCGTCGTCGATGTAGTGCAGGTGGATCATGCGGTTCCAGGAATTCCAAATGAAAACGGGGAAGCCGAAGCCTCCCCGTCTTCTGCGTACCGACCCACGGTCGGTACCTACCGGCCGAGGCCCGTATCAGCCCAGCAGGTGGGCGACGCCGGCGCGCTCTTCTTCCAGCTCGGCCAGGGTCTTGTCGATGTACTTCTGGCTGAAGTCGTCGATCGGCAGATCCTTCACCAGGGTGTACTTGCCGTTCTCGGTGGTCACCGCGAAGCCGAAGATCACGCCCTCCGGAATGCCGTAGGAACCGTCGGACGGCACGCCCATGGTGACCCACTTGCCGTTGCTGCCCAGCACCCAGTCACGCACGTGGTCGATGGCGGCGTTGGCGGCCGACGCAGCCGAGGACGAGCCACGGGCTTCGATGATCGCCGCGCCGCGCTTGCCGACGGTCGGGATGAAGGTGTTGGCGTTCCACTCCTGGTCGTTGATCGCATCGGCGATCGACGCACCATCGGCGGTGGCGAAACGGTAGTCCGGGTACATGGTCGGGCTGTGGTTGCCCCACACCACCAGCTTCTCCATGCCACCGACCGGCTTGCCGAGCTTGGTCGACAGCTGGCTCAGCGCGCGGTTGTGGTCCAGGCGCAGCATGGCGGTGAAGTTTTCCGGCTTCAGGTCCGGGGCCGACTTCATGGCGATGTAGGCATTGGTGTTGGCCGGGTTGCCGACCACCAGCACCTTCACGTCACGGCTGGCGACCTTGTTCAGCGCCGCGCCCTGGGCGGTGAAGATCTTGGCGTTTTCCAGCAACAGGTCCTTGCGCTCCATGCCCGGGCCGCGCGGACGCGCGCCGACCAGCAGGGCGATGTCGGCGTCCTTGAACGCGACTTCGGCGTCATCGGTGCCGACCATGCCGGCCAGCAGCGGGAAGGCGCAGTCTTCCAGCTCCATCATCACGCCCTTCAGGGCGGCCTGGGCCTTGTCGACCGGCAGTTCCAGCAGCTGCAGGATGACCGGCTGGTCCTTGCCCAGCATTTCGCCGGAGGCGATGCGGAACAGCAGGGCATAACCGATCTGGCCGGCGGCGCCGGTCACGGCAACACGAACGGGTGCTTTCATGGGGGTTTCCTCTTGCTTGCAAGCGTTTGATGGGACGCCGCGGGCGGAGCCACGCAGGCCTGGCGGGCGGCGGGGAACAGGGAAACGGCCACCCGTGGGTGGCCGTTTCGAAGGGGGATCAGGCGGCGAGGTGCTTGTTCCACTCGGCGACGCGGTCGGCCTGGGCGGCCAGCACGGCGTCGACGTCGCCTTCCAGGGTGATCGAATGGATCACGTCACCCTGCTTGACCGAATCGACGATGGCCTGGCCTTCCAGGACCTTGCCGAAGACGGTGTGGCGGCCGTCCAGCCAGTCGGTCTTGATGTGGGTGATGAAGAACTGGCTGCCGTTGGTGTTCGGGCCGGCGTTGGCCATCGACAGCGAGCCGACCTCGTGCTTCACGCCATTCTTCTCGTCTTCGAACTTGTAGCCCGGGCCGCCGGTGCCACGACCCTGCGGGCAGCCGCCCTGGATCATGAAGTCGGCGATCACGCGGTGGAAGATCAGGCCGTCATAGAAGCCGTGCTTGACCAGGTTCACGAAGTTGGCCACGGTCAGCGGCGCCTTGTCGGCAAACAGCTCGACCTTGATCGGGCCCTGGGTGGTGTCGAAAGTGGCGATGAGGGACATGAAGATCCTTGATGCAAAGGGGAATGCGTCTAGCCACCTAGTTTACACCCGCCTCGTGTCGGCGGCGGCTTCGACCATTGGTGAAGCGCCCCGCTTCAGCCCACGGACGGGGAGCCGCGCAGCGGGGTCCTGGCGGCCTCGGCCGGCGCGGCGGATGGCCAGCTGAATGGGCCCCGTGACAGGCGTGAAATCCACCTTTTCGCGAATCGTCAAGTTCGACGTATAATGTTGGACTTCTTTTTCCAAATCCGGCGCCGACTGGCCCCCTTTCGTATGTCCATCGAAAATCTTCGCAACATCGCCATCGTCGCCCACGTCGACCATGGCAAGACCACCCTGGTCGACCAGCTGCTGAAGCAGTCCGGCACCCTGTCCGAGCGTACCGTCCTCGCCGAGCGCGTGATGGACAGCAACGACCAGGAAAAGGAACGCGGCATCACCATCCTGGCCAAGAACACCGCCATCACCTGGGAAGACAAGAAGACCGGCATCAAGAACCGGATCAACATCGTCGACACCCCCGGCCACGCCGACTTCGGTGGCGAGGTCGAGCGCGTGCTGTCGATGGTCGACACCGTGCTGATCCTGGTCGATGCGATGGACGGCCCGATGCCGCAGACCCGCTTCGTGACCCAGAAGGCCTTCGCGATGGGCTTCAAGCCGATCGTCGTGGTCAACAAGGTCGACCGTCCGGGCGCCCGTCCGGAATGGGTGATCGACCAGGTCTTCGACCTGTTCGACAAGCTCGGCGCCACCAACGAGCAGCTGGACTTCCCGATCGTCTACGCCTCGGGCCTGAACGGCTATGCCGGCCTGGAAGACACCGTGCGTGACGGCGACATGACCCCGCTGTACGAAGCGATCATGCAGCACGCGCCGCGCCCGGAAGTGGACCCGGAAGGCCCGTTCCAGATGCGCATCAGCCAGCTGGACTACAACAACTTCGTGGGCGTGATCGGCATCGGCCGCATCCAGCGCGGCACCCTGAAGAAGAACATGCAGGTCGCGGTCATCGACCGTGAAGGCAAGAAGCGCAACGGCAAGGTGCTGCAGGTGCTGGGCTTCATGGGCCTGGAGCGCATCGAGCAGGATTCGGCCGAGGCCGGCGACATCGTGGCCATCTCCGGCATCCAGGAGCTGACCATCTCCGACACCATCTGCGCACCGGACTTCCCGGAAGCGCTGCCGGCGCTGACCGTCGACGAGCCGACCATCTCGATGACCTTCCAGGTCAACAACTCGCCGTTCGCCGGCAACAAGGACCTGTCCGGTGGCAAGTTCCTGACCAGCCGCCAGATCAAGGACCGCCTGGACCGTGAAAAGGTCCACAACGTGGCCCTGAAGGTCGAGCAGCTGGAAGACGCCGACAAGTTCCTGGTCTCCGGCCGTGGCGAACTGCACCTGTCGGTGCTGATCGAGAACATGCGCCGCGAAGGCTACGAGCTTGCCGTGTCGCGTCCGGAAGTGATCATCAAGGAAATCGACGGCCAGATGATGGAGCCGATCGAGCAACTGGTGGTGGACATCGAAGAAATCCACCAGGGCGGCGTGATGGAAAAGCTGGGCACCCGCAAGGGCCAGCTGAAGAACATGGAATCGGACGGCAAGGGCCGTGTGCGCCTGGAATACTCGATCCCGGCCCGTGGCCTGATCGGCTTCCAGAACGAGTTCAAGACCCTCACCCAGGGTTCGGGCCTGCTGTTCCACGTGTTCGACCACTACGGTCCGAAGGAACAGGGCGCGATCGCCAAGCGCATCAACGGCGTGATGATCGCCAATGCGCCGGGCACCACCCCGGCCTACTCGCTGGGCCCGCTGCAGGAGCGCGGCAAGCTGTTCGCTGCTGAAGGCGACAACGTGTATGAAGGTCAGCTGGTCGGCATCCACTCCAAGGACAACGACCTGACCGTCAACGCGATCAAGACCAAGCCGCTGACCAACATGCGCGCTTCGGGCAAGGACGATGCGATCCAGCTGACCCCGGCGATCAAGTACTCGCTGGAACAGGCCCTGGACTTCATCGAAGACGATGAGCTGGTCGAGATCACCCCGAAGGAGATCCGTCTGCGCAAGAAGTTCCTGACCGAAAGCGACCGCAAGAAGGCTTCGCGCGGCGGCTGAGCCAGCACCCCGTGAACCAGAGCGGCTACAACCCGGATCCGCACCGGCATCCGGGTCTCCACGTCATCGCCCTGCTTGAAGCGAGCAAGGCGATGCTGGCGCTGTTGGCCGCCACCGGGCTGGAAGTGCTCGGACCGCAGCCGCTACGGCACGGCATCATGGCCCTGATCCGGCGTTTCAGCCTGGATCCGGACCATGGCACCCTGCCCTCGCTGCTGCACATGATCAGCCCCGATGCGGTCCACCTGGCCGCGGCGGGGATGATCGGCTACGGCCTGCTGCACCTGGTCGAGGCCTGGGGCCTGTGGCGGGCCAAGGCCTGGGCCTCCTGGCTGGGCTGCCTGACCGCCTCGCTGTACCTGCCTTTCGACATCTTCGCGATCATCCGCCATCCCGGCTGGCCGTCGTGGACCATCCTGGCGATCAACCTGATCGTGGTCTACGTCCTCGCCCGCGACCTGCGCAAGCGCCACCGCTGAGCACCGGCTACACTGGGGGTTGGAGCCGACCAAGCCGCCCCATGCGCCCGTCCTTGCCGCCTCTGCTGACCTGCCTGCTCGCCGCGCTGCCTGCGCTGCTTTCGGCTGGCTGCAGCCCGGCCACGCCCAGCGCGCATGCGGCCGAACCTGCGAGCCGCAACGTGCCGTTCCCGTACGCCGAAACCGATGTCGCCGACCTGCAGGCGCGGATGACCGCCGGTGAGCTGGACAGCACCACCCTGACCCAGGCCTACCTGCAGCGCATCGCCAGCCTCGACCGCACCGGGCCACGCCTGCGCGCGGTGATCGAGCTCAACCCCGATGCCCTGAAGGAAGCCGCCGCCCGCGACCGCGAGCGCCGCGAAGGACGCCTGCGCGGTCCGCTGCATGGCATCCCGCTGCTGCTGAAGGACAACATCAACGCCGCACCGATGGCCACCAGTGCCGGCTCGCTGGCCCTGCAGGGTTTCCGCCCGGACGACGCCTATCTGGTGCGCCGGCTGCGCGACGCCGGCGCCGTGGTGCTGGGCAAGACCAACCTCAGCGAGTGGGCCAACTTCCGCGGCAACGACTCCATCTCCGGCTGGAGCGCGCGCGGTGGCCAGACCCGCAACCCCTACCGCATCAGCCATTCACCGTGCGGTTCCAGCAGCGGCAGCGCGGTGGCCGTGGCCGCCAACCTGGCCAGCGTGGCGATCGGCACCGAAACCGACGGCAGCATCGTCTGCCCGGCGGCGATCAACGGCGTGGTCGGCCTGAAGCCGACGGTCGGGCTGGTCAGCCGCGATGGCATCGTACCGATCTCCTTCAGCCAGGACACCGCCGGACCAATGACACGCAGCGTCGCCGATGCTGCTGCCGTGCTGACCGCGATCGCCGGCCGCGATGACGCCGATCCCGCCACCGCGACCATGCCCGGCCGCGCGGTCTACGACTACACCGCACGCCTGGACCCGCAGGGCCTGCGCGGCAAACGCATCGGCCTGCTGCAGACGCCGCTGCTGAAGTACCGCGGCATGCCGCCGCTGATCGATCAGGCGGCGATCGAGCTGCGTCGCGCCGGTGCCGTCGTGGTACCCGTCGAACTGCCCAACCAGGGCGCATGGGCCGAGGCCGAGCGCACGCTGCTGCTGTACGAATTCAAGGCGGGCCTGGAGCGCTACTTCAGCACCCATCGCGCCCCGCTGCGCAGCCTTGCCGAGCTGATCGCCTTCAACCAGGCCCACAGCAAGCAGGAACTGGGCCTGTTCGGCCAGGAACTGCTGGTAGAGGCTGACGCCACCGCTGGCCTGGCAGACCCTGCCTACATCCGCGCGCGCAGCGATGCGCGCCGGTTGGCCGGCCCGGAAGGCATCGATGCCGCCCTCTCCGCCCATCAACTCGATGCGCTGGTGGCGCCGACCACCGGCGTGGCGTGGCCGATCCGCAGCGAGGGCGACGACTTCCCCGGCGAGAGCTACAGCGCCGCCGCCGTGGCCGGTTACCCCAGCCTGACCGTGCCGATGGGCCAGATCGATGGCCTGCCGGTCGGCCTGCTGTTCATGGGCACCGCCTGGAGCGAGCCGAAGCTGATCGAGATGGCCTACGCCTACGAGCAGCGCACCCGTGCCCGGCGACCGCCGCACTTTGATACTGACGCACTGATCGACGCTGGCGAGCCTTGATCGCGTTTATGTAGAGCCGAGCCCACGTTCGGCTTCATCGGAAAATCGAAGGCAGCCGAGCATGGCTCGGCCCTACAGAGGCTGGTCGGGCTCCATCGGCACGATCGCGGCTTCGCCATCTTCAGCCCCCGGCGACCGCACATCCGCGGTACGCGCCCGCGGACCGCGCGGCCTATCCAGCTCATCATCGTGCTGCACACGTGCACGTACCTGCGGCAGCGCCTGCGGATGCTCGCGCGCAAGGAAATCGAGCATGCGCTCACGCACCAGGCAACGCAGGTCGAAGGCATCGCCGGAACTGCGTGCGCTGACCAGCAGCCGCACCTGGATCGCGCGTTCGCTGGTTTCGGTCACCTGGGTCACGCAGACCCGACCATCCCACAGCGCTTCGCCACGACAGATGCGCTCCAGCTCGGCGCGGATCGCCGCAATCGGTGCCCGGTAGTCCAACCACAGGAAGGCCGTGCCGAGCAGATCGGCACTGCGCCGCGTCCAGTTCTGGAACGGGTTCTCGATGAACCAGGTCAACGGCACCACCATCCGCCGCTCGTCCCAGATGCGCACCACCACGTAGCTGCTGCCGATCTCCTCGATGCGTCCCCACTCACCTTCAACGATCACCACATCGTCCAGCCGGATCGGCTGCGTCACTGCGATCTGCAGGCCAGCGATCAGATTGCCGAACACCGGCTTGGCCGCAATGCCGGCCACCAGGCCGATAAGACCCGCCGAGGCCAGCAGAGCCGTGCCGATCTTCTGCACCATCGGAAAGGTCAACAGCACCAGCGAGGCGCCGAGCACGATGATGCCCCCCATGAACACGCGGCTGAGCACCCGCGTCTGGGTCTGGATGCGGCGCGCTTCCAGGTTGTCGGAGACATCGATGGGATGGCCGCGCAGGATCGCGCGCTCACCCGCCGCCACCGCGCGTACCAGCAACCAGATGAAGCAGGCGGTCAGCGCGATGTGCAGCACATGCTGCAGATTGCCCAGCACGGGATCCTGCAGCGGCGTGGCCTGCAGCGCGGGGATCAACAGCAGCAGTGGCCACGCGGTCGCCATCGGCAGGCCAAGCACGCGACCGATGCGCGCGCGCCGACGATCACGCCCTTTCAGCCGATGATAGATCCAGAGGATCAGCCACGCGCCGATGCCACCCGCTACTGCTGCCAATCCCAACGGCCATGCGTAGGCCTGCGCGCTTTGCCAGTGCACCGTTGCTACCTCCACTCGAACAGCCTAGCGGACAGCCTCGCGCATGGCGCATGAGCGTCACGTCAGCCGTTCGTAAGCAGGGTGTTGGTCGGCAGGGCTTGCAGCCCTGCACCTGCTGCGAACCGAAGCAACAGCAACAGCCGAAGCAGAAGCGGGTTTCCTGTGGGATGGCGGGGTGGGTCCGGTTGCGGGGGACGCCGTGAATCCGTCCATGGAGGCTCGGTCGCCCCATCCATGCGGCTCACTGATCTGGCCCCCGCAACCGGCCCCACCCCGCCTTCGACAGTTTCCTGCGATCTGCCAGCAAAGTCTGGGGTCAGATCCGTTTTCCGGAGGAAAACGGATCTGACCCCATCTTCTGATTTCGAAATCTGACAGACATTCATCCACGCATGGCGTGGACCCACCGTGTCGACCAAGGTCGACACCTACCAACAGCCGCAGGGATCTGTCAGAGGCGGGGCGGTGTGGGTGGGCAGGACCGTTGGCGCCATGGATGGCGCCATCGAGCCCCCAAGGACGGGTTTACGG
>NZ_JASJSI010000145.1:0-8641 GCF_030237085.1 Stenotrophomonas maltophilia group sp. Smal32 | reverse complement strand
ATCCCGCCCAGCATCCCAGCAACGGCATACAATCCAGCTTGGCCACGGCCGGCCCCAGTTTGTAGTCTCGACAACCACAATCTAGCGGGTCGGCCGTGAGCCTCTCCCCTCAGATGGGAGAAGAACCTTTTTTATTGGGAGCGATGCTGGAAATTGAACTGTAGAGCCGAGCCTACGCTCGGCTTGTCATGAACCCCGACACGTCGCAGGCAAGAAAAAAGCCGAGCATGGGCTCGGCTACATGGGGAGGCGCTTGGCCTGCGCGTCAGTCCTCCACGCGCAGTACCGCGCCAGGCTTCAGCACGCTGCTGCCGCTCAGGCCGTTCAGCGACAGCAGGGCCTTCACCGGCATGCCGTAGCGGCGGGCGATGGTCCAGGCCGACTCGCCATCACGCACGGTGTGGCGGCGACTGCGCGGACGGTCGGCGATCGCGGCGACGGTCCTGCTGGCCTGCGGCGCGGGTACAGCGGCCGCCACCGGTGCGGCGCTGGCGACCAGCGTGGTCGCTGCCTCCGTTACCGTCGCATTTGCGGCCGAGACCGGTGCCAGCACGCGGGTGGTGCCCGAGGGGCGGCCACCGGAGGCCAGGGCCGGGTTGAGGCGGGCGATCCTGGCCGGGTCCAGGGCGCGCTGTGCGGCCCACTGCTGCACGCTGGTGCCCGCAGGCAGCGTGTGGTCCTTCAGCACCGGCACGGTGCGGTCCAGCGAGGCCATCACGCCAGGCTGGTCTTCCACGTCTTCCAGCACGCACGCCAGGGCATGCAGCTTCTCGACGTAGGCATGGGTGACCGGCGACAGGCCGGGCAACGCCGAAGGCTTGGCGTTCTGCGCGTTCATGCCAGCCTTGCGCATGGACTGCAGCACGCGGTACTCGCCGGCGTTGTAGGCCATGGTGGCCAAGCGCCAGTCGCCGCCGAACATGCCGTGCAGGGTCTTCAGGTAGCGCACTGCGGCCTGGGTCGAATCGACCGCCGACAGGCGGCCGTCATAGCCATTGGTCATCGGCACGCGGTGGTTGCGCGCGGTGGTGGCGATGAACTGCCACAGCCCGGTCGGGCCGCTGCCGTTGCGGGCATTGGGCCGGTAGCCGCTTTCCACGAAAGGAATCAGCGCGAACTCGGTGGGCAGGTCGGCCTTGCGCAGCTCTTCGACCACGTAGCCGAACAGCACCAGCGCATCGTCATCCTGGTTGGCCAGGCGCGAGGGGGCGTGGGCGAACTGCTTCTGCCAGCGCGGGCTGGTGGCCTCGGCGTCGCAGCTGGGTTCGGCCAGGCCGTCGCGGAAGCTGGTGAAGATCTCCTGGCCGTTGCGCACCGAGGCCGCTGGCAGCGAGGACGGATCCAGTGGCAGGGCCGCGGCAGCGGTCAGGTTCTGGCTGATGCCGGCGCCCAGCGACTGTGCGCCCGCGGTTCCGGCCAGCCCCAGGGCAAGGCCCAGGGCCAGCGGCAGACTTCGGCGCATCATGCGCGGAAGCCGTCTTTCCAATGCCGGAGACCGGCCATCACGTCGACGTCGTCAACGACGTCACGGCCCAGGTGTGCCGACACCGACGCACGGATGGGCGCCGCGTGCACACGCAGGAAGGGATTGCAGTCGAACTCGTTGGCCAGGGTTACCGGCAGGGTGGAACGGTCATCGCGGCGCATGGCCAAAGCCTCCTCTTGGCGCTGCCACAGGGCAGCGTTGGCGGGGTCGACATGCCGCGCGAAGACGGCATTTGACACGGTGTACTCGTGGGCGCAACAAAGCAGCAGTTGCGCGGGCAAGGTACCCAGCTTGCGCATCGATGCCAGCAGCTGGGACGGCGTACCTTCGAACAGACGTCCACAGCCCAGGCTGAACAAAGAATCTCCACTGAAAAGATGTTCAGCAGTGTGAAACGCGATGTGGCTGCGGGTATGCCCGGGCACGGATAGTACGTGGAACGTCCGGCCCAGTGCCTGAACGCGTTCACCTTCGCCGACCCGCTCGGTCGCCGTGGGAATGCGCTCTTCGACCGGCGCGATCACCCGCGCATCGGGAAAACGTGCTTTCAGGGCAGGCACGCCACCGATGTGGTCGTCGTGGTGGTGGGTGAGCAGGATCGTATCCACGCGCAGGCCCTGATCGGCCAGCGCGAGCACCGGCGCGGCGTCGCCGGGGTCAACGACCACGGCGGCACCCTCGTCGTCGATCAGCGTCCAGATGTAGTTATCCGCAAATGCGGGCAGGGCAGTCAGTCGCATAGAATTGGACCATGCCCGCGCTGCAGAGCACCCGTCAAGCGAGCCAGACCCCGTGGTTCGACAGTGAGCCGGCGGCGGCCCTGCGCGTTCTGGAACGGCAGTTGCTGCTTCCGCAGCTGTCGGTGCTGCCCGCGCAACCCTGGTTGTGGATCGCACCGAGTGCGGCCTGGCTGGAGGATGCGCAGCTGGGTGGGCGCGGCCTGCGCCTGTACCGGCAGGGGCCGGGCTATGGCGGCGATACCCGCTGCGGGCTGCCCTTGCCCCTGGCCAACGAGAGCGTCAATGCGATCGTGCTGCAGCATGTCACCACAGGCGATGCCGACCAGCTGCTCGACGAGTGCGAGCGCGTATTGATGCCGGGCGGGCATTTGTGGCTGAGCAGCCTCAATCCGTTCAGCCCGTACCGCACGCACTGGCGGCAGCATGGGCTGGTGGTGCGTACGCCGCAGCGGATCCGCCTGCTGCTCGGCCGCCATGGCCTGGAGTGCGACGATATGCGCTACCTCGGCCCGCTCTGGCGCGGTGCCGGCAGCCGTCGTGCGGGGGGCTGGGCGCCATTGCGCGCGGCCTGCCTGTTCCATGCGGAAAAACGCACGCTGGCCCTGCCCGGGCCGAAACCGTTGCCGGTGCGCTGGCACGGCACCGTTGCTACCTGATTCTGGAGCTGTATTGAAAACCATCGAAATCCACACCGACGGATCCTGCCTCGGCAATCCCGGCCCCGGCGGCTGGGCCGCGTTGCTGCGCTACAAGGGCCACGAGCGCGAGCTCAGTGGCGGTGAGGCGCACACCACCAACAACCGGATGGAGCTGATGGCGGCCATTTCCGGGCTGGAGACGCTGACCGAGCCGTGCAACATCGTGCTCTACACCGACTCGCAGTACGTGCGGCAGGGCCTGACCCAGTGGATGCCCGGCTGGATCCGCAAGAACTGGAAGACTGCCGGCGGTGATCCGGTGAAGAACCGCGAGCTGTGGGAGCGCCTGCACGCGGCCACGCTGCGGCACCAGATCGACTGGCGCTGGGTGAAGGGGCACTCCGGCGACCCGGACAATGAGCGGGTGGATACCCTGGCCCGCAACGCGGCGATCCAGGTCCGCGACGCCAGCCCGGTAAACTGAGCCCATGCGTCAGATCATCCTCGATACCGAAACCACCGGCCTGGAGTGGAAGAAGGGCAACCGCATCGTCGAAATCGGCTGCGTGGAGCTGTTCAAGCGCCGCCCGACCGGCAACAACTACCACCAGTACATCAAGCCGGACTGCGAGTTCGAACAGGGCGCGCAGGAAGTCACCGGCCTGACCCTGGAGTTCCTCGATGACAAGCCTGAATTCGCGCAGATTGCCGATGAGTTCCTGGCGTTCATCGATGGCGCCGAGCTGATCATCCACAACGCGGCGTTCGACCTCGGCTTCCTCGACAACGAGTTGTCACTGCTGGGGCCGCAGTACGGAAAGATCACCGATCGCTGTACGGTGATCGATACCCTGGCGATGGCGCGTGAGCGCTTCCCGGGCCAGCGCAACTCGCTGGATGCGCTGTGCAAGCGGCTGGGCGTGGACAACTCGCACCGTGCGCTGCACGGTGGCCTGCTCGATGCGCAGATCCTGGGCGATGTCTATATCGCGCTGACCTCGGGCCAGGAAGAGATCGGCTTCGGCCTGGGCGATGAAGATGGCGGCGGCGCCGGCGCGGGGTTGCAGGCTTTCGATACCAGCAAGCTGCTGCCGCGTCCGCGCGTGGTGGCTACACCGTCGGAACTGGAAGCGCACACCGCGCGACTGGAGCGGCTGCGCAAGAAGGCCGGGCAGGCACTGTGGGATGGCCCGAAGGTGGAAGAGCCCGCCAGCGCCTGATCATCCACGCATGGCGTGGATCTGCTGTAGAGCCGAGCCATGCTCGGCTCATGCGCGAGGCTCAGTGGCAGCGCACCAGGATCACGCTGATGTTGTCGCGGCCACCGCCGTCGAGTGCGGCGGCGACCAGCGTATCCACGCATTCCTGCGCGCTGGCATCTTCGAATGCCAGGGTGTGGGCGATGCCGCGGTCATCCACTTCCTCGGTGAGACCGTCACTGCACAGCAGCAGCTGCATGCCCGGGCGCAGCTCACCGCTGGTGGTGGCCACGTTCAGGTGGGCCGGATCAGTCACGCCCAGTGCCTGGGTGACCACGTTGCGGTGCGGATGCGCGCGGGCCTGCTCGGCGGTCAGGTTGCCCTGCGCGACCAGTTCCTGCACCACGCTGTGGTCCTGGCTGAGCTGCGCCAGCTGGCCGTCGCGCCACAGGTAGGCGCGGCTGTCGCCGACCCAGGCCACTTCATAGCGGTTGCCCTGCACACGCGCGGCGACCACGGTGGTACCCATCGGCAACGTGTCGTTGCGCCGGCGCGAGGCACGGATGATCTCTTCGTCGGCAGTGCGGATGGCCTGTGCCAGCGGTGCGCCGCGGCGGATCTCGCGCACGATGGTTTCGCGCGCCAGTGCACTGGCCACTTCGCCGCAGGCATGCCCGCCCATGCCATCGGCCACCAGCCACAGGGCCAGCTCGCTGTCACCGTAGTAGGTGTCCTCGTTGAGCTCGCGGGGCATGCCGGGGTGGGTGAGGTGTCCGAATTCGATCATGGTAGGCAGGGCGGGGTATTGCCGGGGGAGACAGGCATCATCGGGTGGCCGCAGGCATCCGGCAAGGCATGCGCCCAGGAAATTTACACTTCGTTGGCCAGAATCACTTGTCGTCGGCCTCACTTCCTCGTATGATGCGCGTCCCCGGTCCGCCGGGGACCACCCGGAGAGGTGGCAGAGTGGTTGAATGTACCTGACTCGAAATCAGGCAGGCGTTTATAGCGCCTCGGGGGTTCGAATCCCCCCCTCTCCGCCAGATAAAGAAGAAAGCCGCCCACTGGGCGGCTTTTTTCTTGGCCAACGTTCGGGAGATGCAGGCGGTTGTTGTAGTGATCGACATCTCTGATGCGGGGGGATGAGAACCCCCGACGGGGTTCGACGGTTCTGCAGGAGCAGAACCGGACAGCCGTAGGCTGGCCCTGGAGCGCGTAGCGCGGAAGGGTCGGGTGCATGGATGCACCCGACAATCCCCCCCTCTCCGCCTGATAAAGAAAAAGGGCTGCCAAAAGGCAGCCCTTTTTCTTTATCTGGCGCGGGACGCGACGCGCGTTTCGCGCGTCGCCCCACACGTTGCTGCGCAACGCGTGGGCCCCTCCCTTTGCCTGCCTCTCCCCGCCCCTGTCGGGGCAGCCCCTCAACAGAGGGGCTTGTTCCACCCGACGATTCAATGTCACGCCTGTGGGCCATCCACGCATGGCGTGGATCTACCGGGAGGCGCATTCGCGTGGTGTGGGAGTGAAGGCCATCCAAGCACGCGATGGATCCACGCATGGCGTGCGAGGGGAGGCCATTCGCACAGAGTGGGGAACCATGCCCTGTGCGAATGGCGTGTGCTCAGAACGTGTAGCCCAGCCCCAGCTGGATGCCGTTCTGGGTCTGGCCGTCGCGACGTTCGCCCACGTAGTCGACCATCACCGACAGGCGCTTGCTGGCGCGGCTGGTGATGCCGAGGTTCCAGGCCAGCACCTGCTCGCCGACGGTCTGGCTGCTGGCACCGAACAGCAGGTCCGGGGCGGCGGTGAAGCCGTTGCTGTAGCGGGCCTGGGTATCGCCCAGCTCCTTCTGCCAGAGCACGCGGGCACGCGGGGTGATGCGCTCGCCGTTGTTGCCGTCGAAGGTCTTGAACAACTGCAGGCCTGCGCCCACGCGGATGCTCTCCAGGCTGCCACTGCGGCCGACCAGTGCGGCCGCATCCTGGCCTTCGTTGAAGCGCGTGGCCGAGGTGCGCGTGTAGTCGATCACCGGCAGCAGCGGCTGGATCACCACGCCGTTGCCGGTGGTGAACGAGAACGCATGCTCCACGCGTGCGGAAATCGCGTCGTTGCTGTACTTCGCACGCAGCGGTCCCTGCAGGCCTTCAATGCCCTCGATGCTGCGGCGGGTGTCGTGGCGCAGGTCGGTGTAGCGGACGGCGGCGGACAGATAACCGCGCGAATACACTGCATCCATGTAGGCGCCGACATCCAGCGCGCGGACATCACCGGTGAATCCTGCGCCTTCGCTGGCCTTGGTCGACATGTCGGCCGCGGCAAGGCTCACGCCCAGTGTCACACGGTCGTCTGCCAGGCGGGTATCGGCACCGAGCACGATGCCGCCGATGGTGTGGCTAAGGCCGGCGACGCCACCGTCAGCGTCGATCCGGCCGTGGCTGCCGAACCCCCGCGCCCAGAAGCTGTGGTTGCGTCCGGCGTCGCCCGCGTCACTGCCCGCATCTGCCGGTGCGACCAGGTGCATCGCCAGCTGGTTGAACAGGCGATTGCCGGTCATCGCCGATTGCGCCGAGGCCGCCTGCGCGGCCTGTGCCGCCAGGCCATCAGCATCGCCACCGCTGCGCGAAGCGGCCTGATGCTGCTGTACGACATTGCCGATGCTGCCGATCAATGCGTTGTCGGCCAGGCGCAGGCTGGCATGCGCGTCACCGCGCAGGGCTCCCGCCTGGCGCGTGATGTCATCGCGGTCAGCAAACTGCAGGGCGCCCAGCAGTCCGCTCATCGACGGCGTGCGCTGCGCGGCCGCCTGCTGCAGCGCGAGGCCCAGGCCGTCGCCGGATTGCGCATTGCCGAACAGCCGGGTGTCGTCGAAGGAGGGATTGGCGGTCAACCAGATGCCGCTGCCGGTCTGGTTGACCGCGAAGCTGAGCAGCGAATTGTGGCGGGGGCGGAACACCGCGCCGGGCGCGGTGAGGTCGACCGCGCTGCCGGCTTCGCCACTACGCTCGACGTACTGGAAACGCCCTTCGATGAAGTCCGACACCGGCGCTGCGCGGGTCAGGGTGTCGGGCGTAGCGGTGCGGCACCACAGGCCAGCGTACTCACCGTTCGACGGGCCGCAGGGGGCGACGGGCAGCTGCAGGGCGCTGGCATCCACCTGGGTCCCGACCAGGTGGTTCTGCTGCCCGGCCGGGAAGAACGCCTGCTTGACGTCCAGTGTCAGCCTGGCGCTGGGGGCAATGCTCAGCACGGCGCGGTTGATGTTGCCGAACAGGTTGTAGTCACCCGCCTGCGGGTCTTCATCGACCAGGAAGTAGCGGGCTTCTTCCAGCGTGAGTGCCGGCGCGGTGCGCTGGCTGTCGACCTGGAAGGCCAGGTTCGCGCCGTCCTTGAGGTTGATGTAGCGGCCCTTGCCGATCCGGAAGCGCTCGCTGGTGAACACGTCGTCGCCACCGGGCGCCAGCGCCTCCAGCGAGTACGGGCGCATGACGATGCCGGACGGTGCGAGCGTGCCGCCGTCGTTGATGTCGATCGTGGCGTTCAAGGAGCCGTTGCCGGTCAGCACGCCGCCGCGTTCGATCACGGTCAGGCTGCGCAGTGCGCCCTGCTGCAGTTCGATGCGTCCGCCATTGCGGGCGCCGATGGCTTCGGCGTGGTGGATCCAGCCATTCTGCTGCAGGCGCAGCGTGCCACCATCGGCCACTACATACTGCGCGGCTGAGGCGGAATCCAGCGACCAGACGCCGCCCTTGCCGATGCGGATCACACCGAAGGCGTCGTCCAGCCGGATGTCCGGGGCCGATTGCTGGAAGTAGCGCAGGTTGGCCAGCGCATTGGTGTAACGGCCGCGCACGGCCAGGTTCGGATTGAGGTCTCCGCTCACTTCCTTGTCGATGGAGAGCACGTCGCCGGGCTGGACGTAACCGGCTTCGGTAACGACGCGATCACTGTAGAAGGTCACGCCGGGATATGCGGTGCAGTTGCCTGCCGCGCTCTGGTCGCGGGTGGGGCAGAAGCGCGTGGCCACGGCCGCCACGTTCGGGTCGAAGTAGCGCAGGAAGCCCGACTGCTGGGTCAGTTCATAGTGCGCCTGGACGATGCGCGCTTCGATGACCGCGAAGTCGGTCGGGCCGAACATGTCCTTGTAGTACTTGATGTACTTGTCCTGACCCGGGTACGGGGTAGGACCGTTCGGGCCGGATTCGCCATGGATGCCCAGCACCGTCTGCGTGTAGTTGCCGTGCGCCGGCAGCAGGCCGAACTGCGTCACCCTGCGCTTGACGCCGGCCACGAAGGCGTCGGCGCAGGCCGAGTAGCAGCCGCCGTCCAGTACGGTGTCCAGCCCATGCTGGCGGATGATGGCGCCCATGCCCACGCCACCGGAGGCGGCCCCGCCCGGCGAGTTGCGGAACACCACCTGGCGCAGCGGCGTACCACGGGCCTGCGCGGCCAGGACGTAGGCCTCCAGCGTCTGCGGATCGGTCGCCAGCACGTTGCCGGTGTAGTAGAGCGTGTCTCCATTCACATGGAAGGCACTGGCATGGGCCTGCGGCGCGGCAGCGATGCCGAGCAGTGCTGCAA
>NZ_JASJSI010000144.1:0-9182 GCF_030237085.1 Stenotrophomonas maltophilia group sp. Smal32 | reverse complement strand
CCCCCCCCCCCCCCCCCCCCCCCCCCCCCCCCCCCCCCCCCCCCCCCCCCCCCCCCCGTTTTTTAATGAAAGGCCCACCACCTAGATAAAAACAGTTTTGATGTTCGGCAGGTTATTTTTTTTATAAGAGACTGTCCGGGCGAAGTGCAGCTCCTGTAGAGCGGAGCCCACGGTGGGGTGGTTGTGAAAAGCCGAGGGTAGGGTCGGCTCTACAACGGCGCTGGATCGCTTTCATCGCCCCCAGCCCGGTTTCGTCGCAAACCATTTGCGGCCGCCGGGGCAGGGCGCCAAGGTGGTCCCAGGCGGCAGGGTGCCGCCCCAAGGAGACCGTGATGAAGACCCTGTTCGCGCTCGGTGTGTGGTGCCTGCTGTTCGTGCTGTGCTGGCCGCTGGCGATCCTCGCCCTGATCGCCTGGCCGTTCGTCTGGCTGCTGAGCCTGCCGTTCCGCCTGGTCGGCATCACCTTCTCGGCCCTGTTCGCCTTCCTGCGCGCGCTGTTCATGCTGCCGGCGCGGTTGCTGGGTGGCCGGGCGGTGGCCGCATGAGGATGGTGCTGCTGGTCGGTCTGGCCCTGTTGTCAGGCCCGGTGCTGGCCGCACCGCCCGCGCCACCGTCGGCGTGGCTGGAGCGGCAGCAGGCAGCCGGTGCTGATGAAGCGAATGCTGCGGGGGCGAAACCCTCGACGGTACCGAAGGCCAAGGAGCGCTGCCGGGTCACGAAGGAGTGGAAGGTCGGCGAGACGGTGGTGCAGCACAGGGTCTGCGACGATCCACCGAAGAAGCCGGCTGGAAAGGTGTAGCGCCGAGCCGATGCTCGGCTGTGCCTTCACGGACCGCCAAGTGCGCAGCCGAGCGTAGGCTCGGCTCTACATGAAGAAGGGCAACAAAAAGCCCCGCCGAGGCGGGGTTTTCTGTTTGCAGGAGTGTGCCGACCAACGGTCGGCACGCACCCGGATGCAGGTCAGTTCGCCTTGTGGATGGCGCGCTTGCTGACCGCCATCGCCGCGTCGTGGATCACTTCCGACAGCGACGGGTGGGCATGGCAGATGCGGGCCAGGTCATCGGCCGAGCCGCTGAACTCCATGGTCAGCACACCTTCGTGCACCAGCTCGGAGACGTTGGCGCCGACCAAGTGCATGCCGAGGATGCGATCGGTTTCGGCGTGGGCCAGGATCTTCACGAAGCCGGCCGGTTCGATCATCGCCACGGCACGGCCGTTGGCGGCGAACGGGAAGCTGCCAGCCTTGTACGGAATGCCTTCGGCCTTCAGCTGGGCTTCGGTCTTGCCGACCCAGGCCAGTTCCGGCTCGGTGTAGATGACCCACGGGATGGTGTCAAAGTTGACGTGGCCCGGCAGGCCGGCGATCAGCTCAGCCACCGCGATGCCTTCCTCGAAGCCCTTGTGCGCCAGCATCGGGCCGCGCACGCAGTCGCCGACCGCCCACACGCCGTTGACGCCGGTGTGGCAGTGCGCGTCGACTTCGATCTGGCCGCGCTCGTTGATCTTGACGCCGGTGCCTTCGGCCAGCAGGCCCTTGGTGGCGGCGCGACGGCCGACGGCCACCAGCAGCTTGTCCACGGTCAGGGTCTTTTCGCCTTCAGCGTCGGTATAGGTGACGATGACTTCCTTCTTCTTGCCCTTGCCGGTGATCTCGGTCTTGGAGACCTTGGCGTTGAGCTTGATGTCCAGGCCCTGCTTCTTGAATTCCTTGGCAGCGGCCTTGGCCACTTCGGTGTCGGCAGCCGCCAGGAACTCCGGCATGGCTTCGAGGATGGTGACTTCAGCACCCAGGCGCTTCCACACGCTGCCCAGTTCCAGGCCGATCACGCCGGCGCCGATCACCGCCAGGCGGTTCGGCACTTCGGTGAAGTCCAGGCCGCCGACGTTGTCGACGATGGTCTCGCCGTCGAACTTGGCAAACGGCAGTTCGATCGAATCCGAACCGGCCGCGATGATGACGTTGGTGCCCTTCAGCTCGACGATGGAACCGTCATGCTGGGTGACCTTGACCACGTTGCCCGGCTGCAGTTCGCCGAAGCCGTAGTAGGCGGCGACCTTGTTGGCCTTGAACAGCATGCCGATGCCGCCGGTGAACTGCTTGACGATCTTGTCCTTGCGGCCAACCATCGCCTCGACGTCGATCTTGGCATCCTTGAAGCTGATGCCGTGGTCGCCAAAGATGTGGCCCATGTTCCAGAACTGGCGCGAGGAATCCAGCAGCGCCTTGGACGGGATGCAGCCCACGCGCAGGCAGGTGCCGCCGAGGGCCGGCTTGCCGTCCTTGCCCAGCGCTGCGTCGATGCAGGCGGTCTTCAGGCCCAGCTGGGCCGCGCGGATGGCAGCGTGGTAACCGGCCGGGCCGGCACCGATGACGACGACGTCGAATTGTTCAGCCATTGAATTATTCCTTGATGCATTACCAGAACCCCTCCGCGCAGGCGCGGAGGGGCGGGAGGTTTCTTACAGGCCGAACAGCATGCGGCCCGGGTTTTCCAGCTGGTTCTTGATGTCCACCAGGAACTGCACCGAATCCTTGCCGTCGATGATGCGGTGGTCGTACGACAGCGCCAGGTACATCATCGGCGCGATCACGACCTGGCCGTTCTGGGCGATCGGACGCTCCTTGATGGCGTGCATGCCCAGGATGGCGCTCTGCGGCGGGTTGATGATCGGGGTCGACAGCAGCGAACCGAAGGTGCCGCCGTTGGTCACGGTGAAGGTGCCGCCCTGCAGTTCATCCAGGCCCAGCTTGCCGTCACGCGCCTTCTTGGCGTAGTCGGCGATGGTCTTCTCGATGTCGGCGAACGACATGCGCTCGACGTTGCGCAGGACCGGGGTGACCAGGCCCTTCTCGGTCGACACGGCGATCGAGATGTCCGAGTAGCCGTGGTAGATGATGTCGTCGCCGTCGATCGAGGCGTTGACCAGCGGGAAGCGCTGCAGCGCATTGGCCGCGGCCTTCACGAAGAAGCTCATGAAGCCCAGCTTGATGCCGTGGGCCTTGACGAACTCGTCCTGCAGTTCCTTGCGCGCCGCCGACACCTTGGACAGGTCGACTTCGTTGAAGGTGGTCAGCATGGCAGTGGAGTTCTTCGACTCCATCAGGCGCTCGGCGATGCGCTTGCGGATGCGGGTCATCGGCACGCGTTCTTCCGGACGTGCGCCACCGGCCTTGCCGGCGCCGCCATTGCGAGCGAAGTTGACGATGTCTTCCTTGGTGACCGCGCCGCGACGGCCGGTGCCGTCGACGTCGGCCGGGTTCACGCCTTCGGTGATGGCGGTGAAGCGGGCGCCCGGCGGCAGGGCATCGGCAGCCGACTTGGCAGCCGGGGCCGGAGCGGCGGCAGCCGCCGGAGCAGCAGCGGCCGGGGCAGCGGCTGCTGCCGGAGCGGCTTCAGCAGCCGGAGCCGGGGCAGCAGCCACGGCGCCTTCTTCGATGATCGCCACGACCTGGCTGGAGGTCACGGTCGAGCCTTCGGCGAACTTGATTTCCTTGAGCACGCCGTCGACCGGCGACGGCACTTCCAGGACGACCTTGTCGGTTTCCAGGTCAAGCAGGTTTTCGTCGCGCTTGACGGCGTCGCCCACCTTCTTGTGCCAGGTGGCGATGGTGCCGTCGGCGACGGATTCGGGCAGTACCGGGGCTTTGACTTCGGTGGCCATTGCGGGAGCTTCCTGGTTTGTCTTCTAAATAGGGGAGGATTATTCAGCGAACGTGTCGTTGAACGGGTTGACCAGTGCGTCGGCGACCAGCTGCTGCTGTTCGCGGACGTGGTCAGCCATGTGACCGGCAGCCGGCGAAGCCGAACGTGCGCGACCGGCGTAGTGCAGGTTCTGGCCATCGGCCAGGCAGAACTGCAGGTGGTGGCGGATCTGGTACCACGCACCCTGGTTCTGCGGTTCTTCCTGCGTCCACACCACGTCGGTGGCCTTGCCGTACTTCTTCAGTTCGGCAGCCAGCAGCGCACGCGGGAACGGATACAGCTGCTCCACGCGGATGATCGCCACGTCGTCCTGGCCACGCTTGGTCTGGTCTTCCAGCAGGTCGTAGTAGACCTTGCCCGAGCACAGCACCACGCGCTTGACCTTCTTGGCGTCCGCGTTGGCGTCGCCGATCAGGTGCTGGAACTCGCCGTTGGCCAGTTCGTCCAGGGTCGACACGGCCAGCTTGTGGCGCAGCAGCGACTTCGGCGACATCACCACCAGCGGCTTGCGGGTGGTCATGTGCAGCTGGCGACGCAGCATGTGGAAGGCCTGCGCCGGGGTCGACGGCACGACCACCAGCATGTTCTCCAGCGCGCACAGCTGCAGGAAGCGCTCCAGGCGCGCCGAGCTGTGTTCCGGGCCTTGCCCTTCATAGCCATGCGGCAGCAGCAGGGTCAGGCCGGAAATGCGGCCCCACTTGGCTTCACCGGCGGCGATGAACTGGTCGATCACCACCTGGGCGCCGTTGGCGAAGTCGCCGAACTGGCCTTCCCAGATGCACAGCGTGTTCGGATCGGTGGTGGAGAAACCGTACTCGTAGGCCATCACCGCTTCTTCGCTCAGCAGCGAATCGATGACGGTGGCCTTCTCCGGCGAATCCACCAGCTGCCGCAGCGGCATGTAGTAGTTGTCGGTCTTCTGGTCGTGCAGGATCGCGTGGCGGTGGGTGAACGTACCGCGGCCCACGTCCTGGCCGACCAGGCGCAGTGCGTTGCCCTCGTCGAGCAGGGTGGCGTAGGCCAGGTTCTCGGCAAAGCCCCAGTCGCCCGGGATCTCGCCGGCAGCCATCTTGCGGCGGTCGTCGTAGACCTTGGCCACGCGCGAGTGCAGCTGCACGTCTTCGGGAATGGTGTTGATCAGCTTGGCCAGCTCGACCAGCTTGTTCTTCTCGACCTTGGTCGAGATCGGATCGGACAGCTTGCCTTCCAGCAGCTTCGGCCAATCGACGAACAGCGGGCTCGTCGGCGGGGTCTTCTCGACCTTGGCCAGCTCGGTGGTCACTTCACCGGCATCCAGCTTCTCGCGGTAGGCATCGACCATCGCCTTGCCGGCGCCGGCGGCGATCACGCCTGCCTTTTCCAGCTGCTCGGCGTACATCTCGCGGGTGGTGGCGTGCTTGCGGATCACCTGGTACATCAGCGGCTGGGTGATCGCCGGCTCGTCGGCCTCGTTGTGGCCCCAACGGCGGTAGCACATCAGATCGATGACCACGTCCTTGGCGAACTTCTGGCGGAACTCGAAGGCCAGCTGCGCGGCGAACACGACGGCTTCCGGATCATCACCGTTCACGTGAAGCACCGGGGCGGCGATCATCTTCGCCACGTCGGTGGCATAGCGCGTGGAGCGCGTATCCAGCGGGTTGGAAGTGGTGAAACCGACCTGGTTGTTGACCACGATGTGCACGGTGCCGCCGACGGCGAAGCCGCGGGCCTGCGACATCTGGAACAGCTCCATGACCACGCCCTGGCCGGAGAAGGCCGCGTCGCCGTGGATCAGGATCGGCATGACCTGCTTGCGGGCAGTGTCCTTGCGGCGCTCCTGGCGCGAACGCACGGAACCGGCCACGACCGGGTCGGCGATTTCCAGGTGCGACGGGTTGAACGCCAGCGCCAGGTGCACCGGGCCACCGTCGGTAGCCACATCGGCCGAGAAGCCCATGTGGTACTTCACGTCGCCGGCCGAGGCGTGCTCGTCGTGCTCGAACTTGCCTTCGAACTCGTCGAACAGCTTGCGCGGGTTCTTGCCCAGGGTGTTGACCAGCACATTCAGGCGGCCGCGATGGGCCATGCCGATCACCACGTCCTTGACGCCATCCTTGCCGGCGCTGCGGATGATGGTGTCCATCATCGGGATCAGCGAGTCGCCGCCTTCCAGCGAGAAGCGCTTCTGGCCGACGTACTTGGTGTGCAGGTAGCGCTCCAGGCCTTCGGCCGCAGTCAGGCGCTCCAGGGTGCGGCGCTGGGTGTCAGCGTCCAGCTGGTAGTTGCCACCGGCCGCTTCCAGCTTCTTGTAGATCCACTGGCGCTGCTCGACCTCGGAGATGTGCATGAACTCCGCACCGATCGAGCCGGTGTAGGTCGCCTTCAGGCGTGCCAGCAGGTCGCGCAGCTTCATGCGCGGCTGGCCGCCGACGCCGCCGGTGCTGAACTCGGTGTTGAGGTCGCCATCGGACAGGCTGTGGAACGGCAGGCCCAGGTCCGGGGTGTTGACCGGCGCGGCCAGGCCCAGCGGGTCCAGGCGGGCGTCCAGGTGGCCGCGCGAGCGGTAGGCGGTGATCAGACGACCGACATTGCGTTCACGCTCGTCGCCCGCACCGTTGCCGGTGCCGGCCTTCAGCGCTTCCTTGGCCGCGTCCGCAATGTGGGAGATGACGGCCGAGTGCGGAATGTCGCCTGCTTCGCGGCCCTTGAAGCCGTCGAAGTAGGTCTTCCATTTGGGATCGACACTGTCCGGGGAGACCAGGTACTGCTCGTACAGGTCCTCGACATAGGAGGCGTTGCCGCCGGCGAGCTGCGAAGATTGCGCAAACTGCTTCAGTTGATTGTCCACGATGGAGGGTGTTGATTCGCTTTGTGGGGTATGGCTTCAGAAGGACCCGGCAGGAAGATGAATAGCCCTGCGCGGGCGCGTTCAAACAGCCAAATTGTACCCCCATCCGGACAGGAAGGGGCACCAAAACGGGCATCCCGGGTCCCCCGGTGCCGCTTCCAGACAGGTTGAGTGGGCGGTACCCGCTCAGATGCCGAGCGCACGCAGTTCGCTGCAATCGCGCGAACGGTCCCAGACGCGCTGCAATTGCTGCTCGAACGGCTGCGAACGTGCAGGCAGCGCAATGCCGGCCTCGCCGTCGAGGCGATGACCGATCAGACGAAAGTAGAAGTCGCCTGCATCGTTGAGCAGGCAGGCCGAGGCCAGCGCACGGTCGACCCGGTCGGTGACCTCGCGGAACTGGATCACACTGGGCAGGCGCTGGGCCAAGGCCAGCAGCGGTGCACCGGCGGAGGCGATCGCCGCTGCATCGTGCACGATCACCCGCAGCAGCTTGTCGTGGCGGGCGGTGACGAAGCGGCGCAGGGCGGCCTGTACCGGCGGCGCGTCCAGCAGGCCGGGGTCCAGCTGGCGGCTGTGCAGCCACAGCTGGCGACGGGCGCGGTGGATGATGGCCGTGGTGATCGCCACCGCCTCGGCGCGGTCGTCGATGGCGCTGGCCGCGCCCAGTCGGCGACGCATCTGCTGGTGGCCGATGCCGGCCTCGTCGAACACCCCGCCCTCCGGCAGGAAGCCCTGGCGGGCGTAGAAGTCACGCGCCGGCAGCTGCGCGTGCAGGTGCAGCTCGTCCAGGCCGAGCCGGCGCCCGGCCTCGACCAGCGCCTCCAGCAGGGCTTCACCGACGCCGCGGCTGCGATGGCTGGCCAGCACCGCCATGCGGCCGATGCGACCATCCGGGGCCAGCCGGCCGGTGCCGATCGGTTCGCCGTCGGTGTCCAGCGCCAGCACGTGGGCGCTGACCGGGTCCAACGCATCGCGTTCCAACTCGGCGGCGATGCCCTGTTCCTGCACGAAGACGCGCTGGCGTACCTCGTGGATGGCGAAGTGGGCGTCGGCGTGGCTGACCTGCTGGACCCGGATCATGGCAAGGCTCAGGCGCGGCCGTCGTCGCTGTCGTCTTCGTCGTGGTCTTCGAAGTTGACGATGACCTCGATGCCGTCGTCGTGCACGGTCACGGTGTGGACATCGTCGGATACCGCATCGGCGTCGATCGCGTCGACACGGTCACGGCCCTCGACCACTTCGCCGAGCACCACGGCGTCCTCGCCGTCGTCCTCGTCTTCAGCGTCATACGTCTCGTTCGGATCGATCAGCTGGAACACACCACCGACCAGCAGCTGCTGGACCACCGCGCGGCCCTTGTCGGACAGGCCGCGATAGGCGGCGGCGTCGAGCTGCTCGGCACCGGCCAGGCGCTGTGCGTCCTTCACCGGCAGCGCGAAATCCTGGCCGCTGACATACAGGCTGGCGCCACGCTTGGCCCGGCGCCAGGCCAGGCGCGCCCACGGGTGGCGCTGCAGCAGCAGGCCGGACGCCAGTGCTTCGACGACTTCCTCCTGTGCCGGTGCGGCCTGATGCGCCATCACCTCACCGGCAGCGCGGTAGGTGGTGATGAAGCGGCCGAACCAGTCGCCCAGCTTGTCCGGGTCGTTCATGCGGATGGCGTTGAGCGCAGTGATCACGCGCGCCATCGCCACCGTGTCGATTTCGTTCGGGTCGGCCGGCACCTTCAGGTCGGCATCCTGGTAGCGGATGTTCTCGTCGGCATCGGCGATCAGGGTGTCCAGGTAGTCGCTGATCAGCTCGGCCGAGGCCGGTGCGCGCATGCCGAACGAGAAGGTCAGGCACGGATCTTCGGCGACACCGTGGTGCGGCACGTTCGGCGGCAGGTACAGCATGTCGCCCGGCGCCAGCACCCAGTCGTGGGTCGGCTTGAACACCTTCAGCAGCTTCAGTTCCACGTCCGGGCGGAAGCCCAGCGGCGGCTGCTTGCCCTTGATCGATTCGCTGGCATCGATCTGCCAGCGGCGGTGGCCATGGGCCTGCAGCAGGAACACGTCGTACTGGTCGACATGGGCACCGACCGAGCCACCGGTGGCGGCGAAGCTGATCATCACGTCATCCATGCGCCAGCGCGGCAGGAAGCTGAAGTGTTCGATCAGGGCGCGCACGTCCTTGTCCCACTTGTCCACGTCCTGCACCAGCAGGGTCCAGTCGTGGTCGGGCAGGGCGGGGAAGATGTCTTCCTGGAACGGGCCGCTGCGCACGCGCCAGCTGTCCTGGGCCTTGTCGTGTTCGATCAGGCGCGCCAGCACGCCCTCCTCGCAGGCCAGTCCGGCCAGGTCTTCCGGCTGCACCGGGGTCTGGAAGTCCGGGAAGGCGTTGCGGATCAGCAGCGGGCGTTTCTGCCAGAAATCGCGCAGGAACACGGCCGGGGACATGCCCAGCGGTTGGCCGCGGCGGGCGGTAACTTCGATGAGCGGAGCGGAGGACTTGCGGGCGGCCATGGGGGAATCCTTGCAGCGGAAAGCGGGAGGGGCGGCGCGGCGGGCCGCCAAGGCCTCCATTGTCCGACGTTCGCTGGGATTGCGCACGTGTGGTGGTTTGTCGCGGGGTTCGGGCCAACGGCGGAGCCCCTCGTGGCGGGG
>NZ_JASJSI010000143.1:0-9408 GCF_030237085.1 Stenotrophomonas maltophilia group sp. Smal32 | reverse complement strand
AGCCCACACCGCCCCGGCCCACCCCCGGCTTCTTGAAGCGCCAGGGGTTTGGATTTTGAAGTTGGTTTTGCGGTTGCGTTTGCCCTGCGCGTCTGCCTGCCGCAGGCATCGGCCCTCCCACCACCCGCACCCGATACAATGGCCATCTGCCGCATCCCGGCATCCCGTCCCTGAGCCAAAGAGTTGCCCATGTCCATCGTCCGCATGACCGACCTCGACCTCTCCGGCAAGCGCGTGCTGATCCGCCAAGATCTGAACGTGCCGATCGAGAATGGCCGCATCACTTCCGAACAGCGCATCACCGCTTCGCTGCCGACGCTCAAGCGCGCGCTGGAGCAGGGCGCGGCGGTGATGGTCACCTCGCACCTGGGTCGCCCGAAGGAAGGCGTGTGGACCGAAGCCGACTCGCTGGCACCGGTGGCGGGGCGCCTGTCCGAGCTGCTCGGCCGTGAGGTTCCGCTGGTGCGCGATTGGATCGACGGCGTCGACGTGCAGCCGGGCCAGCTGGTGCTGCTGGAGAACTGCCGCATGAACGTCGGCGAGGGCAAGGACGATGACGCCCTGTCGAAGAAGTACGCCGCGCTGTGCGATGTGTTCGTGATGGATGCCTTCGGCACCGCGCACCGCGCCCAGGCCTCCACCCACGGCGTCATCCGCTTCGCCCCGGTGGCTGCCGGTGGCCCGCTGCTGATGGCCGAGCTGGATGCACTGGCACAGGCGCTGGATGCACCGGCCAAGCCGCTGCTGGCCATCGTCGCCGGCAGCAAGGTCAGCACCAAGCTGGAACTGCTGGCCAACCTGGTCGGCAAGGTCGATCAGCTGATCGTCGGTGGCGGCATCGCAAACACCTTCATCGCCGCCGCCGGCTACAACGTCGGCAAGTCGCTGTACGAACCGGACCTGCTGGATACCGCGAAGAAGATCGTCGCCGATGCCAAGGCACGTGGCGCCGACATTCCGCTGCCGGTGGACGTGGTCACCGCCAAGCAGTTCCTGCCCGACGCCGTCGCGGAAGTGAAGGCGGTCGACGCCGTTGCAGAGGACGACCTGATCCTGGACATCGGTCCGCAGACCGCCGCGCAGTACGCGCGGCTGATCGAAAAGGCCGGCACCGTGGTCTGGAACGGCCCGGTCGGTGTGTTCGAGTTCGAGGCCTTCAGCAAGGGTACCGAAGCACTGGCCCGCGCCATCGCCAGCTCGCCGGCCTTCTCCATCGCGGGCGGCGGCGACACTCTGGCGGCGGTCGACAAGTTCGATATCGCCAAGGACGTCAGCTACATCTCCACCGGTGGCGGCGCGTTCCTGGAGTTCCTGGAAGGCAAGACCCTGCCGGCAGTGGCGGCACTCGACGCGCGCGGCGCATGAGTGCCGACCACGGCAAGGATGTCCTGTTCTTCGATCTGGACGGCACGCTGATCGATTCGCAGGTGGGCATCACCGCCTGCATCGCCTACGCGCTGCAGAAGATGGACCATCCGGTGCCGGCGCAGGAAACGCTGCTGGGCTGGATCGGTCCGTCGCTGCGCACCACTTTCGCGCCGCTGTTCGGTGAACCGGCGCGGGTGGAGCAGGCGGTGGGCTATTACCGCGAGCGCTTCGACGCCGAAGGCTGGCGCGAGCACACGGTGTACCCGCAGATTGAAGACACGCTGCGCGCGCTGCATGGTCGTGGCCACCGCCTGGCGGTGGTCACTGCCAAGAACGAGCCACACGCGCGGCGCATCCTCGCCCATCTGCCATTTGGTGGATTGTTCGAGGAGATCGTCGGTTCGACCCTGGATGGCTCGCGCAGCCACAAGCCGGAGCTGGTCGGCGAAGCGCTGCGTCGGCTGCAGGTGCAGCCCGCGCAGTGCTGGATGATCGGCGACCGCCGCATGGACATCGAGGGCGCGCGCCACCACGGTCTGCGAAGCGTGGGCGTGCTGTGGGGCTTTGGTGGCGAAGCGGAACTCACCGAAGCCGGTGCGGGCCAGCTGGCCCGTGAGCCGGCACAGCTGACCACGCTGTTGGCCTAGGCTCCTGTAGAGCCGAGCCGATGCTCGGCTGCTTCGGCGTGTACCCAGCCGAGCATGGGCTCGGCTCTACAGAATGCCCTGCGCCAGCGTATGTCCGGACCATGTCCGTTCCATGACCCGCGAAGTCAGGCAGCACAAGGCTGTAACCGTATACATGCGACGTGAAGGATGTGCTAATTTCCGTTCTTTATCGGGAGAGGCCCATTCACCATGTTCGAGCGTCAGCGTCGCACCAAGATCCTTGCCACCCTCGGCCCGGCCACCGATCCGCCGGGCGTGCTGGAGGATCTGTTCCGCGCCGGCGTCAACGTGGTGCGCCTCAACTTCAGCCATGGTGACCCCTCCGGCCAGGCCAAGCGGGCCGCCGAAGTGCGTGCCGCCGCCGCCCGCGTGGGCGTGGAAGTGGGCATCCTGGCCGACCTGCCGGGCCCGAAGATCCGCATCGAGCGCTTCGCCGAAGGCAAGGTGCAACTGAAGGCGGGCAACCGCTTCGACCTGATCGCCAGCACCAACGCCGGCCCGGGTGATGCCACCCAGGTCGGTGTCAGCTACCTCGGCCTGCCGCAGGACGTCGGCCCGGGTGATGTGCTGCTGCTCGACGACGGCCTGATGCAGCTGCAGGTGGTGGAGGTGCAGGGCGAACGCATCATCAACACCGTGCTCAACGACGGCGTGCTGTCCGACCGCAAGGGCCTGAACAAGCAGGGCGGCGGCCTGTCGCTGGGCGCGCTGACCGAGCGTGACAAGGAGCTGATCGGCATCGTCGCCAAGATCGGCGTCGACTTCATCGCCGTGTCGTTCTGCCGCAACGCGCAGGACATGAACGATGCGCGTGACATCGCCCGCTCGCATGGCTGTGATGCTGCGCTGGTGTCGAAGATCGAGCGCACCGAGGCCATCGAGAACCTGGAAGAAATCGTCGAGGCCAGCGACGTGGTGATGGTGGCCCGTGGCGACCTTGGCGTGGAAATCGGCGATGCCGAACTGCCGGGCCTGCAGAAGAAGATCATCAAGGCCTCGCTGGCGCAGAACAAGGTGGTGATCACCGCCACGCAGATGCTGCAGTCGATGGTGGAAAGCCCGATCCCGACCCGTGCCGAAGTGCTGGACGTGGCCAACTCGGTCATCGACGGCACCGATGCGGTGATGCTGTCGGCCGAGACCGCTGCCGGTGCCTGGCCGGTCAAGGCCGTCGAAGCGATGGCGCGCATCTGCCTGGGGGCCGAGCGCCAGTTCCAGACCGAGACCGACTTCAACGCTTCGCCGCGCAACCTGGAACGCGCCGACCAGGCCATTGCCATGGCCACCATGTTCCTGTCCCAGCACGTGGGCGTGCGCGCGATCGTGGCGATGACCGAATCCGGTGGCACTGCGCGTTACCTGTCGCGTTTCCGTGCCAAGGCGCCGGTGTTCGCGGTCACCCGCCATGACGGCGCACGCCGTCAGATGGCGCTGATGCGCGATGTCTACCCGATCAACTTCGACAGCCGTGGCCTGACCCCGCGCGAAGCGGCGCGGGGCAGCATCCGCCTGCTGGTCGAAGCCGAACTGCTGCAGGCCGGCGACCGCGTCGTGTTCACCAGCGGTGAGCATATGGAAACCCTGGGCGCGACCAACACCCTGCGCCTGCTGGAAGTGGGCGACGACGGCCGCGCCATCGGCCTGGGCGACCTGTAAGAAAGGGCCGCATCGGGCGGGAGCCGCCATGCGGATCCGGCCCGGGGTCAGATCCCCGCAGGGGCTCTGACCCCCAACGGCAGGACATTCTTTGTCCTGTGCAGACTTGGAATCGTTTCCATCCTGCCCTCGACACCGGGGCAACGGGCAGCGGGGCTATACTTACGTTTTTCCCGCACCCGCCACAGGAAATACATGAGCATCGAACAGCTGGCCGAAACCGCCCAGGCCATGGTCGCCCCGGGCAAGGGCATCATCGCGATCGACGAATCCACCGCTACCATCGCCAAGCGTTTCGCCGGCGTCGGTATCGAGAACACCGAGGAGAACCGTCGTGCCTACCGCGAGCTGCTGCTGACCACGCCGAAGCTCAACGAGCACATTTCCGGCGCCATCCTGTACGACGAAACCATCCGCCAGTCGACCAAGGACGGCGTGCCGTTCGCCAAGTACATGGCCGACCACGGCATGATTCCGGGCATCAAGGTGGACAAGGGTGCGCACCCGCTGGCCGGCTGCCCGGGCGAGCTGGTCACCGAAGGCCTGGACGGCCTGCGCGAGCGCCTGCAGGAGTACTACAAGCTGGGCGCGCGCTTCGCCAAGTGGCGTGCGGTCATCAACATCGGCGAGAGCATTCCGTCGGGCACCTGCATCGAGTCCAACGCTCACGCGCTCGCCCGTTACGCCGCACTGTGCCAGGAATGCGGCCTGGTGCCGATGGTCGAGCCGGAAGTGATCATGGACGGCGACCACGACATCGAGACCTGCTACGAAGTCACCGAAGCCACCCTGCGTTCGCTGTTCGACGCGCTGTACCAGCAGAACGTGCTGCTGGAAGGCACCATCCTGAAGGCGTCGATGGTCATCTCCGGCAAGAACTGCGATGAGCAGGCCGACGTCGAGGAAGTGGCTGAGTCGACGGTGATGTGCCTGAAGAGCACCGTGCCGGCGATCCTGCCGGGCGTGGTGTTCCTGTCCGGTGGCCAGAGCGACGAACAGTCGACCGAGCACCTGAACGCGATGAACCAGCTGGGCAACCTGCCGTGGCCGCTGAGCTTCTCCTACGGCCGCGCCATGCAGCAGGCCGCGCTGAAGCTGTGGGCCAAGGACATGAAGGGCAACTACGCCGCTGCCCAGAAGACCGTGTACGAGCGCGCCAAGGACAACGGTCTGGCCGCGCTGGGTAAGTGGAACGGTTGATCCGTCCCATCGCTGGATGAACAGGGCAACGCCGGCATCACGCCGGCGTTTGCTTTTGCGGGTATCGTTTCCGGCCCCGCGCGCCCGGCCGGCACGCGGGAACTACATGGAAGGCCAAGGAGAAACAACATGCGTTTGGCAGTACTCACACTGACCGTTGCCGCGGTCCTGGTCGCCAGCGGTTGCAACCGCATCGGCAGCAGTGGTGACGCAGGCAAGGCCGCGTCGCTCGATTTCGACAAGCCGGTGTCCGGCGAGATCACCTCGCGCAGCGGCATCAACTTCAACGACGGCAGCCATCACCAGCTCTACCAGATCAAGCTGGAAGACAAGGATCTGGTCGGCCTGAAGCTCACCGGTGCCCTCAGCGGCTCGATCGCCGTGTTCAACAACGGCAGCCTTGTTTCCACCAGCAACACCGGTTACGAACGCGAAGGCGACGTCTCGCTGGCGTTCCGTGCCAATGGCGGCGGCACCTACCAGGTGGCGGTCAATGCCGATGGCCCGACCGCCTTTGGTCCGTATCGCCTGCGCGCCGAGAAGCTGAAACCCTACGACGGCAAGCCGTTGGCGGGCAGTGGCGAAATCGTGGACATGCTGGCCAGTGACTCGCAGGACTACACCCTGCAGGTGGACAAGGCCGGCCTGTACGAAATCCGCCTGGTGTCGGACGTCTTCGATCCGGTACTGAAGCTGTCGGGCCAGGGCGTTGAAGCCGAAAACGACGATGGCAACGACAGCACCAACTCGCGGCTGACCCTGTCGCTGAAGCCGGGCAAGTACACCTTGACCGCGCGCGGCCTCGGCAGCGGTGTCAATGGCATGTTCACCCTGTCTGCCACCCGCATTGAACTGCCGGGCAATCTGGTCGAGCGCGATGGCACTGCCCTGCCGAAGTCGGGCAGCGTGTACACCATGCTGGACAACGAAGGCCGTCGCCGCTTCCTGCTGACGCTGGATCGTACCGCCGACGTGCGCTTGGATGCGATCTCCAGCCAGGTCGATACCGTGCTGCGCGTGGTCGGTGGCGATGTCGAGCTGACCGACGACGACGGTGGCAACGGTACCAACTCGCGCCTGGAGGAGACCCTGCCGGCCGGCCATTACACCGTCGACGTGTCCAGCCTGAACAATGGCGCAGGCATGGTGGAAGTGCGCGTGCAGGTGGATGGTGCCAGCGCTGACGGTGCCGCCGCCTCCGCGGCCCGCGCTGCTGCCGACGCTGCAGCCGCCGTGGCCGATGACGCTGCTGCGGTGGAAGCTGCCAGCCGTTGAGCGTGATCCACGCCATGCGTGGATGACATCAACGGTGCAACGGAAAAGGCCGGGCAATGCCCGGCCTTTTCTTTTCCACGCTGCGTCGCGTTTCAATGCGCGGCGGCAAGGCCTGCATCGCCGAGCGGCGGCAGCATCGCGCCGCGTGGCTCGCTTTCCGTGGTCTGGCCGGCGGCGGCCAGCGCCTGCTGGTAGGCCTTGGCGGTGGCCGTGTTGAACGCGACCAGCACGATGCGCATCGGTTGCGCGTGGCTGCGCTGCCATGCCAGCGTTTCCGTCACCGCGATCTGTGCAGCCTGGTACAGCGGATAGCCATACACGCCGCAACTGATGGCCGGGAACGCGATCGACTGTACGCCCAGCGACTCGGCCAGCTGCAGCGATTTCCAGTAGCAGTTGGCCAGCAATGCCGGTTCGTCGCGCTGGCCGTCGTGCCAGACCGGGCCGACCGTGTGCAGTACGTGTCGCGCGGGCAACGCATATGCGGCCGTGGCACGCACCTCGCCCGTCGGGCAACGCACGCCCGGGCGCAGCTCCGGCAGCTGCTCGCATTCGGCCAGCAATGCGGGGCCCGCTGCGCGATGGATCGCGCCGTCGACACCGCCGCCACCGAGCAGTGTTTCGTTGGCCGCGTTGACGATCGCATCCACCGCCAGGGTCGTGATGTCGCCCTGCCAAACTTCGATCTTCATGCGTCCGTCTCCTGCCTGTGAGGTGATCCGCGCAGCATCTGCGCCGGCTGTTCCCACGGTAGGGGACAGGGCATCGATACTGCGTCATGACCGTCTCACGCGCTGCGATCCGACGGCCTTCACGCACGATGGCGGGCGACGCCTTCACGCAGGCTGAAGCGGGGCGCACGCCGGGCATGGCCCGGCGCTACCCGCAGTCGCATGTCGGTAGCCCCGGCCCATGCCCGGCGAATCGCATCACGGCAGGCCGGCCAGCCACTCGTCGTCGGAGCCTTCGTTCACATCGGCAAACAGCGGCGTGGAGAAGTAGCGTTCACCGGTGTCCGGCAGCATGGCCAGAATCACTGAACCCGGTTCGGCACGTGCGGCCACGTCCAGGGCACTGGCCACGGTGGCGCCGGCGGAGATGCCGACGAAGATGCCTTCCTCCGCCGCCAGCCGGCGCGCGGTGGCGATGGCGCGGTCGTCGTCCACCGAGACCAGTTCATCCACCACATCGCGGTTGAGCACGTCCGGCACGAAGTCCGGGGTCCAGCCCTGGATCTTGTGCGGCTTCCAGTCATCGCCCTTCAGCAGTGCGGCGCCGGCCGGCTCGGTGGCGATGATGCGGGTCTGCGGGCGCGCGACCTTCAGTACTTCACCTACGCCGGTGAGCGTGCCGCCGGTGCCCCAGCCGCTGACGAAGTAGTCCAGCCGCTTGCCGGCGAAATCGCGCAGGATTTCGGCGGCGGTGGTGTTGCGGTGATACGCCGGATTGGCCGGGTTGGCGAACTGGCTGGCCAGGAACCAGCCGTGCTGCTCGGCCAGTTCGCGCGCCTTGCGCACCATGCCGCTGCCGCGTTCGGCGGCCGGGGTCAGGATCACCTTCGCGCCATACGCGCGCATCAGCTTGCGGCGCTCCACCGAGAAGGTCTCGACCATGGTCGCCACGAATTTGTAGCCGCGTGCGGCGGCGACCATCGCCAGTGCCACGCCGGTGTTGCCGGAGGTGGCCTCCACGATCGTGTCGCCCGGCTTGAGCAGGCCGCGCGCTTCGGCGTCGAGGATGATCGCCAGCGCCAGGCGGTCTTTCACCGAGCCGCCCGGGTTGAACGACTCGACCTTGGCGTAGAGGCTGACCTGCGGCGGCGCCAGGCGCTGCAGCTTGACGATGGGGGTGTTGCCGACGGTATCGAGGATGGAGTCGTACAGGGCCATGGAAGCGCTCCGGAAACGGGGCCGCGCCGGGCTTCGGCGGGCGAAGGGGGGAGGGCTGGCTGTTAGGCCAGCGGCTGCCGGCTGACCGTAGCGCCGGCATATGACGCCCGGAAATGACCAGATACCTTTCTTAAACAACCTTTGGTTATAAGCTGGTGACGGCAATTGACCCTAGAGTGGACCTCCGCCCCACGCCGCCCGCCTCCCATGACGCTGACCCAGCTGCGCTACCTGGTTGCCATCGCCGACGCCGAGCTGAACATCACGCTGGCCGCCTCGCGCGTGCACGCCACCCAGCCCGGCCTGTCCAAGCAGCTCAAGCAGCTGGAGGACGAGCTCGGCTTCCTGTTGTTCGTGCGCAAGGGCCGCAGCCTGGAATCGGTCACCCCGGCCGGCACCGAGGTGATCGCCCGCGCCCGCGCGGTGCTGTCCGAGGCCAACAACATCCGCACCTACGCTGCCAACCAGCGCCGCGAGAGCCAGGGCCAGCTGATCCTGACCACCACCCACACCCAGGCGCGCTTCGTGCTGCCGCCGGCGGTGGCAGCCATCAAGCAGGCCTACCCGCAGGTGAGCGTGCACCTGCAGCAGGCCGGTGAGGCCGACGCACTGGACCGCCTGAACCAGGGCGATGCCGATATCGCGATCATCAGTACCGCCGGTGGCGAACCCACCGATGGCATCGCGGTGCCGCTGTTCCGCTGGCGACGGCTGGTGGTGGTGCCCAAGGGCCATCCACTGGATCGCGCCGGTCGTGCACCGGACCTGGCCGCGCTGGCCCGCCAGCCGCTGATCAGCTATGAATCCTCGACCCGCCCGAACTCGTCGTTGCAGCGCGCCTTCGCCGCCAACGGGCTGGTGCCGGACCTGGCGCTGACCGCGCTCGACGCCGACCTGATCAAGACCTACGTGCGCACCGGGCTGGGCGTGGGGCTGCTGGCCGAGATGGCGGTCAGTTCCAACGACGAAGACCTGAGATCGTGGCCGGCGCCGGACCCTATCAGCGAGTGCATCGCCTGGGCGGTGCTGCCGCGCGACCGGGTGCTGCGTGATTACGCGCTGGAACTGGTGCATGTGCTGGCACCGCAGATTGATCCGCGCGACCTGCGAAGAGTTCTGGATGGCAACCAGGCCGCTGCCTGGCCGGTGCCACCGACCTGGGAATCCCTGACCCAGACCATCACGGTGTGAGGTTGGTCGAGCAGGGCTTGCAGCCCTGCATCTGCCGCGGCATTCAAGCAACAGCAACAGCAACAGCAGAAGCGGCATTCCGTGGGTTGGCGGGGCGGTGTCGGAGTGCGGGGACGCTGCAAGTACGTCCCTGTAAGCTTGGCAGCCGCATCCATGCGGCT
>NZ_JASJSI010000142.1:0-9620 GCF_030237085.1 Stenotrophomonas maltophilia group sp. Smal32 | reverse complement strand
GTGGCCCAACGCCCGTCGTGGCCCAAGCCCCCCGACATGGTCCAGCCCTCCGTTACCCGGATGCACAGCGATTTCTGAACATTTCAATCTGCCCATACCGTTAGAGTCCGGTGTCCCCCATCGGACCGAATGCCTTCATGCGTACCCTGCTCCTGCTGCCGCTGGCCCTGCTCGCTGCCTGCTCCACCACGCCCACCGAGCTGGACCCGATTTCCTATCAGTGCCAGCAGCAGCTGGACGCGTACCGCGAACAGCCGGCGCTGCGCGATCCGAAGAATGGCGAGCGCCCGCCGCTGCCGATCGCGCCGATCAGCGAGGCCTGCGACCGCGAGCTCAAGCGCAAGGGCGTGGACCGCCCGCTGCGCTGAGCGGCGTATGATCGGCGCGCGGGCCTGCCCGCCGTTGAAGGTATCGACATGGATCGTTTCTCCCGCCTGCCCCGCGCCGCCCTGCTGATCGCCAGCCTGCTGGCGACCGCGCCCGCATGGGCCAACAGCACCGAATGCCGCGAACGCTACCCCAGCGTCGCCTCACAGGCAGCGATGCTGGACGTGGCCTGGACCACCGCCGAGCGCCTGGATGCGCTGCCCGATGTGGACGTGGTGGTCGCCGCGCGCGGTGGCCAGGACCTGAGCCGATACGGCCTGCGACACAGCCACCTGGCCTTCCTGCTGCGCGAGGACGATGGCCGCTGGCGGGCGATGCACCTGCTCAACCGCTGCAAGACCGACAGCTCGCAGCTGTACCACGAAGGCCTCGGCAACTTCGTCGGCGAGAGCGGCGGCCATACCGACCTGCGCATCGGTGTGCCTTCGGCGCCGCTGCGTGCTGCATTGAAGGCGATGCTGGTGTCGCCCTCGATCCAGCCCAAGGCGCTGCACGAGACCAGGTACAACGTGGTCGCCTACCCGTTCGCCACCGACTACCAGAACTCCAACCAGTGGGTACTGGAAGTGCTGGCCGCAGCGATGGCGCAGGCCGAAGGCGCGCCGGCCATCGTCAAGCGCGAGCAGGCCCAGCAGTGGCTGCGCCAGCAGAAGTACCAGCCCAGCGTGCTGCACATCGGCCTGGGCAAGCGCGTGGGAGCGCGCCTGTTCGTGGCCAACGCCACCACCACCGACCATCCGGCCGGCGAACGCATTTCCGGCAACTATTCGGTGGTGACGGTGGAATCGGTGTTCGACTTCCTGCATCAGCGCAGCCAGCTGCAGCAGGAACTGGTGATCCCCCATGTGCCGGTGGCCGGTGCTGCTGCCGCCACGCCCTGAATCCCGCGAGGAGAACGACATGCGTCCGCTGCTTGTTTCCCTGATGTCGATGGTGATCGTTGCCGGCCTGCTCGGCGCGAACACTGCCCATGCCGAACGCCGCATCATCATCCTGCAGGACCCGGGTCCGCAGGGGCCGAGCCTGGAGATGTCCGCACCCCTGGTGGCTTCAGCGCGCGCAGCCGCTGCCAAGGAAGCCCAGGATGCCGGGCTGCCGCCCGGCCACGGCGCATCGGTGAAGCTGCCGCAGATGCAGGTGAGCGCCATCGCCACCACCGTCGACGGCCGCCGCGAAGTGTTGCTGCGTGAGGCCAACAACCCGCAGAACACCGCGTCGATGCAGTGGCCGAAGCGCCCCGGCGATCCCGCCGTGCAGTTCACCGTGGGCCAGACCGTGAACTTCGAGCCGGCCGGGACCGACCAGGGCTGGCAGGTGAAGGACAACCAGGGCCGCCCGCTGGAATACCTGCCCGAGGCCACCGGCCCGCGCGACATTTTCGATACCCGGCGCTGAGCCGCCGCTTCCCATCCGACCAGGAGGTCTCCATGTTCCGTTGCCTGCGCGTTCCTGCTTCCGCCCTGCTGCTCTCCGCACTGCTGGTGCCCACCGTCCATGCTGGCGCCGCACCGCAGTTGAACAGCAGCGAGGCCAGTGTGCTGATCACATCGCTGATCGTGGTGTCGGTCCCTCTTGCTGCATCGGCAGGTCTGTCCGAACTGTCGAAGGCGCCGTTCAAGGCCAGCGAGCGCAGCAACCGGGCCGCCCGCACCAAGGCGGTGCCGCTGCCGCCGATGGAAGTGAAGAAGGTGGAGACCACGCCGGCGGGCGAACGCCAGGTACAGCTGCAGGTGCCCGACAAGGCCGACCAGACCGCCACGCTGCGCTGGCCGGCGCGCGTGCACGAGGACCAGACGGCAGTCTTTGTGGTCGGCCAGCAGGTGCATTTCGACCCCACCGAGGCCGGTGCGGGTTGGACCGTAAAGAGCGCCCAGGGCCAGGCGTTGGCCTATGTGCCCACCGCCTATGCCGCTGGCGATGTGATGAGCGAAGCGCTGTAAAGCTGAACGAGCGTTTTTGGATTTGGCGCGGGCCGGGCGGATAATGACCCATTCCCCTTGTCCCCCTGGCTCGCCATGTCCGTGCGTCCTGCCCCTCTTTTTGCCCCGCTGACCCCGCGCGCGCTGGTGCTGGCGGTACTGGCGATGGGCGCGGTGGTGCTGCTGTCCAACGTACTGGTGCAGTACCCGATCAACGATTGGCTGACCTGGGGTGCCTTCAGCTATCCGGTGGCGTTCCTGGTCAGCAACCTGATCAACCGCCGCTTCGGCCCGGGCCCGGCGCGCCGCGTGGCGTGGATCGGCTTCCTCGTGGCGGTGGTGTTGTCGGTGTGGGTGGCCACGCCGCGTATCGCCATTGCCTCGTGCTCGGCCTTCATCGTGGCGCAGCTGCTGGATATCACCGTGTTCGACCGCCTGCGTCGTGGCAGTTGGTGGCGCGCACCGATGGTGGCCACCACCTGCAGCGCGACCGTGGATACCACCATTTTCTGGTCGATCGCGTTTGCCGGTTCGGCACTGCCGTGGGTGAGCTGGGCGGCGGGCGACCTGGCCGTGAAGCTGGCCATCGGCGTGTGCCTGCTGGCGCCGTTCCGCGCGCTGCTGTGGAAGATGGCGCCGCTGCGCGCGACCAGCTGACCGCCATTGCCCTGGTAGGTGCCAACCTTGGTTGGCACGCTGTTGCCGGGGTCATGAACGCTGACGGGTTGTGCCAACCAAGGTTGGCACCTACCAAGTGCGCATTCCCGCACAACCACGCATCACCCGAACGGCAACTTCGCTTCAACGCACGCCGAAGCGATCGCCGCACACGCGTCTTCAATCGCAGGCGTGGTCGGTGCCAATCGCGGCCGCCGATCCAGCGTGCAGGCCAGGCCCACGTCCAGCAGCGTGGCATGCGCGCCATGCAGCCCCTGCGCGGTGGCATCGGGCAGGAAGCCCGCGACCGCCAGCGCATCGATCAACGACGGTGTATCGCGCGGTTCCAACAGCGCCGCATGCTGCGCACTGCGCGCCAGCACGCCGGTCTGCAGCAGGAACTCGAGGTCCACTACGCCGCCGGCACCCTGCTTCAGGTCCAGCCGCGCGGCATCGCTGCGGTCCAGTTCGGTGCGCATGCGGCCGCGCATCTTCAGCACATCGGCATACAGCGTCGCCGGATCGCGCTCACGACCCAGCGTCTGCGCACGCACCTGTTCGAAGTCGGCCAGCAGGCTGGCATCACCGGCCACGCCGCGTGCGCGCACCAAGGCCTGGTGTTCCCAGGTCCATGCGCGTTCGCGCTGGTATTCGGTGTAGCTGGCCAACGAAGACACCAGCGAACCCTTGCCACCGTCCGGGCGCAGGCGCACGTCGATGTCGTACAGGCGGCCCGCAGCAGTGACCGCACCGAGTAGCGCCATCACCTTCTGCGCCAGGCGCGCATACCAGCGACCCGGCTCCAACGGCCGCGCACCATCGCTGGCGTCCACGCCGGCCGGGTTGTCGTGCAGGAACACCAGGTCCAAGTCGGAACCGAAACCCAGCTCCAGCCCACCCAGGCTGCCGTAGCCGATGATCGCGAAGCGGCCACCGGGAATCTCGCCGTGTGCGGCACGCATGTCCGCTTCGGCCATCGCCAGCACGGTGACCACCACCGCCTGTGCCAGCTCGGCCAGTTGCCGCGTGCTGTCCACCGCCCCCTGGCGCCCGTCCAATGTGGCCATCGCCATGCGGAAGCTCAGCGCCAACCGCGTCTCGTTGAGCCAGCGCAGTGCGGATTCGGGATCCTCCACCGCCAGCACCTGCTGGCACTCGGCCAGCATGCCGGCGGCATCCGGCATCGGCCCGGACACGCGCACGTCCAGCAGTTCGTCCAACAGCAATGGATACGCGGCCAAGCGTTCGGCAAGCAGCGCACTGCGCGCCAGCACATCGACCAGGCGCGCCAATGCACTCGGTTGTTCGTCCAGCAGCGCGAGATAACTGGTCCGGCGCAGCACCGCCTGCAGCAGGCCAAGCACGCGCTTGAGCGCGGCATCCGGTTGCGGTGAACGCGTGGCGGCATGCAGCAGCGCCGGCAGCACACGGTCCAGGCGTGCGCGCGCGGCATCGGACAAGGACTTCACGCCGGTGCCCTGGGCGAAATCACGCAATGACTGGTCGGCGCCGTTGGCATCGAGGAAGCCGGCTTCGGCCAGCAGCGGTGCGTTGCTGCCGTCGGGCAAGCTGCGCCAGTAGTTGGCCAGTGCGTCGGGTGCGGCCTGGCCTTTGCGCGGCGCCAGCAGCGCGGCGAATTCGGTACTGACCCGCGCCTGCTGCACGGCCAGTGCCGCGCGCAGTACGTCCCAGTCCGGATAGCCGAGGCCGACGGCGATGCGCTCACGGTCCAATGCATCGCTGGGCAGCACGTGGGTCTGTGCGTCGCGCAGCATCTGCAGGCGGTTTTCCAGCCGGCGCAGGAACAGGTAGGCCTCGCGCAGCGCCGCGCCATCCTCCGGCGCGATCTGACCGGCGGCGACCAGCGCATCCAGTGCCACCAGCAGTCGGCGTTCGCGCAGGGCCGGTTCGCGACCACCGCGGATCAGCTGCAGCGCCTGGCACAGGAACTCGATCTCGCGGATGCCACCGGCGCCGCGCTTGATGTCTTCGTGCAGCTCGCGGCGCGCGACTTCGGCGGTGATCGCCGCCTTCATCTCGCGCAGGCCATCAAGTGCGGTGAAATCGAGGTAGCGGCGGTAGACGAACGGGCGCAGCGTCTGCAGCCACGCCTCACCGGCGGCGATGTCGCCGGCTACCGCGCGCGCCTTCAGCCATGCGTAGCGCTCCCAGTCGCGGCCCTCACGCTGGAAGTACTGGTCCATTGCCGCGAACGACAGCGCGACGCGGCCGGCGCTGCCGAACGGGCGCAACCGCAGGTCCACCCGGTGGCTGAAGCCATCGACCGTGGTTTCGTCCAGCAGCTTGGCCAGGCGCTGGCCGAGGCGGGCGAAATACTCTTCGGCGGCCAGCGCGCGCGGGCCATCGGATTCGCCGCCGTGCGGGTAGGCGTAGACCAGGTCGATATCGGAACTGAAGTTGAGCTCGCCGCCACCGAGCTTGCCGAGGCCGAACACCACCAGCTGCTGCGGGGCGCCTTCGCCATCGCGAACCACACCGTGGCGCTGGGCGAACTCCTGCTGCAGCGCGTCCAGCGCCAGCCGCAGGCAGTCCTCGGCCAGGGTGGTGGCGCCGGCCAGGGTCTGCGCCACGTCGTCCAGCCCAGCCAGGTCGCGCCAGATCAGCCGCGTGGACATCGCCGCACGCCAGCGCCGCAGCTGTGCCGGCCAATCACTGGGCTGCAGCGGGTCAAGCACCGGCGCCGGGATCGGCGGGCAACCCGGGGCGGCCAGCTGCGCCAGCAGCGCCGGTTGCCGCACCAGGGTATCCAGGGCGAAGTCGCTGGCCACCGCCAGCCGGGTCAGCAGCGGCAGCAGGTCGGCCGGGGCAGGCTCGGGCAGCGCCTGGGCCAATCGCGACAAGGCGCGGTCGACAACGGGCTGGAGGGCGGCGGACAGTTCAGCGGGGGCGAGGGTCATGCCCCGATTCTCGCGGGGTCGGATCCCTTTGCCAACGGCGAAGGGCTCTGCCCCCGAGATGCCGCCGGTTGATGCCGCTGGTGGGGTCAGAGCCTTTTGCCCTTGGCAAAAGGATCCGACCCCGAAGGGGTGCCGCGTATTCATACTGGACGACAGGCAATAAAAAAGCCCGCTTGCAGCGAACTGCCAGCGGGCTCTGCTCCCTCCCCCACGTCGGGATGCAGGGCCATCGTGCGGGCTGCGAAAGCACTTTGCACGCTGCACTGCAAAACAAAACCGGCGGGTATGGGTGAGCCCTCCGGGGAAAAGCCATTCCACGAAGGTAGAACCCCCCGTACGGATGAGGATGGCCGATAATCGGGATTCCCCCCAGCAACACGTGTCGTCATGTCTGTTGATCGCATCGCCAACGCGCGTCTCCGTGACCGCGTGGTCTCCGCCGAGGCCGCAGCCGCGCTGATCCAGCCCGGTGAAACCGTGGCCATGAGCGGCTTTACCGGCTCCGGGTATCCCAAGGCCGTTCCCGTCGAACTGGCCCGCCGCATCGAAGCGGTGCATGCCCAGGGCAACCCCTTCCAGATCAAGCTGATGACCGGTGCCTCGACCGCGCCGGAGCTTGATGGTGCGCTGGCCAAGGCCGATGGCATCGCCATGCGCATGCCGTTCCAGAGCGACCCGGATGCGCGCAACCGCATCAACGAGGGCAAGCTGGACTACATCGACATCCACCTCAGCCACGTGGCCCAGCACGTGTGGTTCGGTTTCTACGGCGAGATCGATACCGCCGTGATCGAAGTCTCGGGCATCCGCGAGGACGGTTCGCTGGTGCCGTCCACCTCGGTCGGCAACAACAAGACCTGGCTGGACCTGGCCAAGAAGGTGATCGTCGAGGTCAACGAATGGCAGCCGGCCGGCGTCGACGGCATGCACGACATCTACTACGGCACCGCGCTGCCGCCGCACCGCAAGCCGATTCCGCTGGTGAACGCCAACGACCGCATTGGCGACACCGCGCTGCGCTGCGACCCGGACAAGATCGTGGCGGTGGTGCGCACCAACGGCCCGGACCGCAACAGCCCGTTCAGCCCGATCGATGCGACCAGCGAGCAGATCGCCTCGCACCTGATCGAGTTCCTCAAGCACGAGGTGAAGAAGGGCCGCCTGCCGCCGAACCTGCTGCCGCTGCAGTCGGGCGTGGGCAACATTCCGAATGCGGTGTTGGCCGGCCTGGCCAAGAGCGGTTTCCGCGACCTGGCCGCGTTCACCGAAGTGATCCAGGACGGCATGCTCGACCTGCTGCGCGACGGCGTGCTGAGCTATGCCTCGTGCACCGGCTTCGCGCTGAGCCCGCAGGCCAACGAGACGTTCAAGGAGAACATCGATTTCTACCGCGAACGCATCATCATGCGCACGCAGGAAATCTCCAACCACCCGGAACTGGTGCGTCGCCTGGGCTGCATCGGCATGAACGGCATGATCGAAGTGGACATCTACGGCAACGTCAATTCGACGCACGTGATGGGCACGCGGATCATGAATGGCATCGGCGGTTCGGGGGACTTTGCCCGCAACGGTTTCCTGTCGGCGTTCCTGAGCCCGTCCACCGCCAAGAACGGCACCATCTCGGCGATCGTGCCGATGGCCAGCCATGTGGACCATACCGAGCACGACGTGTCGGTGATCGTGACCGAACAGGGCCTGGCCGATCTGCGTGGCCTGACCCCGCGCAAGCGCGCGCAGGTGCTGATCGACAACTGCGCGCACCCGGATTTACGCCCGCAGCTGCAGGATTACTTCGACCGTGCCAGCCGCGAAAGCTACGGCAAGCACACCCCGCACCTGCTGCCGGAAGCGCTGTCGTGGCACCAGCGCTGGCTGGATACCGGCACGATGAAGGGCTGACGCCCGCGGCTGTAGAGTCGAGCCATGCTCGACTCTCCTTCCCTGTGCAGCCGAGCATGGCTCGGCTCTACAAGGGCCCGCTCCACAGAATCCCTGTAGAGCCGAGCCCACGCTCGGCTCCACGGCAAGTCGTTTACCCGCGCAGCGCCGCCAACGATTCGGCCTGCAGCCGCTCGTAGATCTCGAACTCGTCATTCACCGCCACGCCCAGCGCCTGCTCGAAGGCCTCGCGGTTGGCGTGTGCTGCATAGGCGCGCTGTTCTTCACCGCCCAGGTTCGACTGGAAGATGCCTGCGGCACTGACCGGCAGGAAATCCTCGTAGACAATCGGATCGGCCGTGGCCAGTCCGGCGGCCACCAGCACTTCAGCCGGCAGATCGGCCACGCGCTCGGGCGCAGCGCGGCCGGCGTCGGTCAGCTGGTAGCGGTAATAGCCCAGGCCTTCCTGGCGCAGCGTGTCATGGTCATCCGGGAAGCTGGCGAACACCGCCTGCAGGCGCTGGCCGTAGTCGCCGCCAGTGCTGCCTTCGCCACCGGCATCGCGTGCCTGCGACAGCAGCTGGTCGTACAGCGCGCGGCCCTTCGGGGTGAGCGCAAGGCCGCGCTGTTCGATCTCGCCGAAGCGCGCGGTATGGGTGCCGGCATCCCCGCCTTCGCCGCCCGGGAAATGCACGGCCTCTTCCAGTGCCTTGAAGCTGGTCTGGCGCAGCAGGATCGGGCAGGCGCGGCGCGGCGGGCCTTCGATCACCGCCTTGGCCGCCATGCCGTGTTCGATCATCGCCGCCTGCGCGGCATCGATGTCCAGCGTGCGCGGGGTCAGGTGGTTGATGTGCGGGCCACGGAAGCTGACCACGTCGGCCACCAGGCGATGCGCGTTGTGCAGCGCGTGGTAGGTCGGCAGGTCGACGGTGGCATCGCCGTGCCAGCGGAAGGTTTCCAGCGCCTCGTCGACGAAGCGCTCTGCATCGGCCTGCGACAGGCCGCCGTCACGCTCGGCCTGGTCGATCAGCGCCAGCGCGCCGTCGGTGAAGATACGGCGTCGCGCAAGGATCTTCGCCGATTCGGCACGCAGCGCTTCGTCTTCGATCAGCTCCAGGCGCAGCAGCGAGGTGAACACGCGGAACGGGTTCTGCGCCAGCGCGGTGCCAGTGAGCGGGCGGAACGCGGTGGAGTGCACCGGCACGCCAGCCACCGACAGGTCGTAGTAGCCCACCGGGTACATGCCCATCACCGCGAACAGGCGGCGCAGCGTGGCCAGCTCCTGCACGGTGCCGACGCGGATCGCGCCATGGCGCTCTTCATCCAGGCGTGCACGCTCGTCGTTGCGCTGCAGCTGCGCGGCCAGCGCCGGATCCTGGGCAAGCACCTGCGCGTTGATCCGCTCCACCAGTTCCACCAGCGTGCCGTACAGCGGCACTTCGGTGCGGTACATGCGGGACATGGCCTGCGCGAACAGGCGGCGGATCACATCAGGCGAAACGAAAGAGGCGCTCATCAGTCACTCGATTACGGGAACGGGGAACAGCTCGGACCCGTATTGTCGCCGGAGTGCGTGGCGGCGGCGATATGCAGAGCAACATGGCGCCGGGCCCGGGCAGGTCTGGTGGGGGGGGACCCTTGTTTTGCCATATAATGGGCGGGGCAGTTCAAAAATCGTTCGCAACAAAGGTACCCCCCCCCCCCATTAAGCCCCGGGCGGGGGGTGCCGTTTCAAAAGGGGGTTTGGGTGGGCTTAACGGTTTATTGGCCGGTCCCCTTGTAGTTTCTTTGCAACCAAATTTTTATTTTAAAAAATTAAGCGTGCGCACAAAATAATTTTTTTATATTATGGGGGGCG
>NZ_JASJSI010000141.1:0-9683 GCF_030237085.1 Stenotrophomonas maltophilia group sp. Smal32 | reverse complement strand
GAAGAGCGTGCCAACCAAGGTTGGCACCCACCGGAATGGTTGGCGCCCACCCGATCCGCCGGCTCACAGGCGGCTGTAGGACCAACTGACCATGCGCCCGTCCTTGTACGGCATTACCCCGTGGAACGGGCGCGGGTCGGTGTCGAACACCAGCGGCAGGAAGTTGCGGTCGCCCTCCCACATCGGCAGCGTGTCCAGCTTGTCCAGGTCCACCCACTCCAGCGTGCCTTCGTGGTTGCCGCCGTGCGGGGTGCCCTCGAAGCTGTCGATGACGAATACGAAGCCCAGCCAGTCCTCGCCGTGCTTGCCGAAACCCGGCCAGCTGATGGTGCCGCGCAGGCGCATTTCCGTGCAGTCGATGCCGGCCTCTTCCTGGATCTCGCGGCGCATGCTGGCGGCCACGTCCTCGTCCGCTTCGATCTTGCCGCCCAGCCCGTTGTACTTGCCCAGGTGATGGTCACCGGGGCGGGTATTGCGATGGATCATCAGCACCTGGCGACGATCAGGCGACAGCACGTAGCCCAGGGTGGCGACGATCGGGGTATACGGCATGGGGCAGCATCCAGCGGCAGGTCAGCCGTGGATTATGGCCGATCAGCGCACCAGCGACAGGCGGCGTTCGGTGGGTGTGCCTGCGCCATCGGGATCACGGCGCAGGGTGGCCACGCCGTGGCCGCGCTCGGCCAGGTATTCCAGCCACTTGCCGAGGAAAGTATTCATCCGCATGCGGTGGCTGATCAGCTCCGCCGGCGGCGGGTACAGGCCCATGGTGTCCTGCCAGCGGCGGCCGACGTAACAATGGGTGGTCTCGGCCTGGCGCGCGTCACGGTACAGGCGCACATAGGCCGAGGGATCGGGCTCGCCGGTGACCGGATCGGCCAGGTCGTAGGTCAGGCGCAGCTCCACCGTGTAGCGGTGGCACTCGATCACGTCCAGGCGCACGTCCAAGCCGTCGCCGATCGAGGAGATGTAGCTGCCCGCCGCCAGTCCGGCCGGTTCGAACAGGCGCACCAGATGGCGGTAGTTTTCCGCGTACAGGCCCATGAGCCAGCTCAACCGGCTCAGGCGGGGAATGCGTTCGGTACGGGGCAAGGCTCGGGCCATGGGTCGATCCTACACGTTGGTGCTTCAACGTGGGGGCGCCTCGAGCCACAGCCAACCCGCCGGTCGCTGTCACCGCTGTAGCGCCGAGCCCATGCTCGGCTGGGCCACCGGGTTCTGGCCGAAGGGCAGCCGAGCGTGGGCTCGGCTCGACAGGGCCCAGCATCCACTGGGCGCGCGCCTCAATACAGCTCGCGCTGCAGCCCCAGCGTGGCCAGCACCTTGCTGGAGATCTCCTCGATCGAGGTATGGGTGGTACTCAGGGTCGGGATCCGCTCCATCTGGAACATCACCTCGGCCGCGGCCACTTCGCGCTTGCAGGTGTCCAGGTTGGCGTAGCGCGAATTCGGACGGCGCTCCTGGCGGATCTGCTGCAGGCGGTCCGGGTCGATGGTCAGGCCGAACAGCTTGCGCCGGTAGTTGCGCAGGCGCGGCGGCAGGCGGTCGCTTTCCAGGTCCTCGTCGGTCAGCGGGTAGTTGGCCGCGCGCACCCCGTAATGCAGGGCCAGGTAGATGCAGGTGGGCGTCTTGCCGGCGCGCGACACCGCCACCAGGATCACGTCGGCGTCGTCATAGTTCACCGCAATGCCGTCGTCGTGGGTCAGCGCGAAGTTCATCGCATTGATGCGGCGGTGATAGGTGTCGAAATCGACCATGCCGTGGGCCTGGCCGACCCGGGCCAGGCGCGGACTGGCCAGTTCACGCTCCAGTGGCTCGATGAACGGCGCAAACACATCCAGCATCAGTGCCCCGCTGTCGGCCAGGATCAGGCTCAGGCTCTGGTCGACGCAGGAGTTCACCACGATCGGCCGGACCTGGTACCGCTCCCCCGCCGCCTGGATCCGGGCACAGGCTTCACGCGCTTTTTCGGGGTCGTCGACAAACGACATCCGGTCGGTAATGAAGCTGAACCCGGAGAACTGGGTGAGGAGGCTATGCCCAATGGTTTCAGCGGTGATACCGGTTCCATCGGAAACGTAGAACACCGGACGGATGGTCGACATGCGCGCTTTTACCCCCTACGAAGCTTAAAAAGGCCGCCAGCACAAGCTTGTGCCGACGGTGCTCTGCCCGGCATCATATCGGCTTCTTCCTACGGACGCGGCCACTCAGCCCGCCTCGGGCGATGGCCAAACGGAGCATCGCGCTTGAACGAGAACATCCTGTGGTTGCACGAACTGCGTCTGGCCGATCTGGCCCGCGTAGGCGGCAAGAATTCGTCGCTGGGCGAGATGATCGGCAACCTGGCCGGTCTGGGCGTTTCGGTGCCGGGCGGTTATGCCACCACCGCTGAAGCCTTCAAGGACTTCATCGCGCACAACGATCTGTCCAAGCGCATCTTCGACAAGCTGGCCACGCTGGACGTCGAGGACGTCAACGCGCTGACCGCGGCCGGCAAGGAAATCCGCACCTGGGTGATCGATGCCCCGCTGCAGCCGCAGCTGGACCAGGACATCCGCACCGCCTACGCCAAGCTGAGCGCCGACAACGGCGGTGGCGACGTGGCCGTTGCCGTGCGTTCGTCGGCCACCGCCGAGGATCTGCCGGATGCCTCCTTCGCCGGCCAGCAGGAAACCTTCCTCAACGTCACCGGTGCCGACGACGTCGTGCACAAGGTCAAGGAAGTGTTCGCCTCGCTGTACAACGACCGTGCCATCGCCTACCGCGTGCACCACGGCTTCAAGCACGAGGACGTGTTCCTGTCCGCCGGCGTGCAGCTGATGGTGCGTTCGGGCGTCGGTTCCTCCGGCGTGCTGTTCACCCTGGACACCGAGTCCGGCTTCCGCGACGTGGTGTTCGTCACCTCCTCGTTCGGCCTTGGCGAAATGGTCGTGCAGGGTGCGGTGAACCCGGACGAGTACTACGTCTACAAGCCCACCCTGCAGGCCGGCAAGCCGGCGATCCTGCGCCGCTCGCTCGGCAGCAAGGCGATCCGCATGGTGTATTCGGATGTCCCCGGTGAGCGCGTGAAGATCGAGGATACCCCGGTCGAACTGCGCAACACCTTCTCGATCAGCGACGAGGACGTGCAGGAGCTGTCCAAGCAGGCGCTGGTCATCGAAAAGCACTACGGCCGCCCGATGGACATCGAGTGGGCCAAGGACGGTGTCAGCGGCAAGCTGTTCATCGTGCAGGCGCGCCCGGAAACGGTGAAGTCGCGCAGCCACGCCACCCAGATCGAGCGCTTCGCGCTGACCGAAAAGGGCGGCACCGTGCTGGCCGAAGGCCGCGCCGTCGGCGCCAAGATCGGTTCGGGCGTGGCCCGCGTGGTGAAGACGCTGGATGACATGAACCGCGTGCAGCCGGGCGACGTGCTGATCGCCGACATGACCGACCCGGACTGGGAACCGGTGATGAAGCGCGCCTCGGCCATCGTCACCAACCGTGGCGGCCGTACCTGCCACGCCGCGATCATCGCGCGCGAGCTGGGCGTGCCGGCTGTGGTCGGTTCGGGCAACGCCACCAAGGTCATCGAAGATGGCCAGCTGGTCACCGTCAGCTGCGCTGAAGGCGATACCGGCTTCATCTACGAAGGCAAGCTCGGCTTCGAGCGCACAACCACCGATCTGGGCAACATGCCGCCGGCACCGCTGAAGATCATGATGAACGTGGCCAACCCGGAACGCGCCTTCGACTTCGGCCAGCTGCCGAACGCCGGCATCGGCCTGGCCCGCCTGGAAATGATCATCGCCAGCCACATCGGCATCCATCCGAATGCGCTGCTGGAATACGACCGCCAGGACGCCGCGACCAAGAAGAAGATCGACGAGAAGATCGCCGGTTACGGTGATCCGGTCAGCTTCTACGTGGACCGCCTGGCCGAAGGCATCGCCACCCTCACCGCCTCGGTTGCACCGAACGCCGTGATCGTGCGCCTGTCGGACTTCAAGTCCAATGAGTACGCCAACCTGATCGGCGGCAGCAACTACGAGCCGCACGAAGAGAATCCGATGATCGGCTTCCGCGGCGCCAGCCGTTACGTCGACCCGAGCTTCTCGGCCGCCTTCGCGCTGGAGTGCAAGGCTGTGCTGCGCGTGCGCAACGAAATGGGCCTGGACAACCTGTGGGTCATGATTCCGTTCGTGCGCACCCTGGAAGAAGGCCGCAAGGTCATCGAGGTGCTGGAACAGAACGGCCTGAAGCAGGGCGAGAACGGCCTGAAGATCATCATGATGTGCGAAGTGCCGTCCAACGCACTGCTCGCCGATGAATTCCTGGAGATCTTCGACGGCTTCTCGATCGGCTCCAACGACCTGACCCAGCTCAGCCTGGGCCTGGACCGCGATTCGTCGATTGTCGCCCACCTGTTCGACGAACGTAACCCGGCGGTGAAGAAGCTGCTGTCGATGGCGATCAAGTCGGCACGTGCCAAGGGCAAGTACGTCGGCATCTGCGGCCAGGGCCCGTCCGACCATCCGGATCTGGCCGAGTGGCTGATGCAGGAAGGCATCGAGTCGGTGTCGCTGAACCCGGACACCGTGGTCGATACCTGGCTGCGCCTGGCCAAGCTGAAGGCCAACGGCTGATGCACTGATGGCCGCAGGCTGACGTCGTGTTCATCGGCGTCAGCCCATACTGCTGCTGCACGCAAGCCCCGCCTCTGCGGGGCTTCGTGTTTCTGGCGTGCACGCACGCCCTGCCCTTCGCAGCAAAGGATGTCCGCATGATCGCCGCAGCAGCACCCGCCGCCCCCGCCGCAACGCCCTGGTTCCACTCGCTCGACTGGGAACGCCTGCTGGAAACCTATGGCGTGCCGTTGCTTGCTGCCATCGTGGTGCTGCTGGTCGGCATGTGGGTGGCACGACGCCTGTCCAACGCGATGCCGCGCGCGACCGCGCGCATGGGCGTGGACCCGATGCTGGGCAGTTTCCTGCGCAACGTGGTCTACGCCGCATCACTGGTGATTGTGGTGGTACTCGCCATCGGCACGCTGGGCGTGCAGATCACCCCGCTGCTGGCCGTGCTCGGTACCGCTGGCCTGGCGGTCGGCCTGGCATTGAAGGATTCGCTGTCCAACATCGCCTCGGGCGTGATGCTGGTGACGCTGCGCCCGTTCCGTGTCGGCGACGTAGTTACCGTGGCCGGGCAGACCGGCACGGTCCGCGAAGTGCGCATCTTCCAGACCGTGCTTACCGGTGCCGACAACCAGCACACGACCATCCCGAACACGCTGATCACCGCCGCGCCGATCATCAACCTGACCGCCGAACCGACGCGCCGCGTCGAACTGGTGATCGGCATCGGTTACGAGGACGACATCCAGCTGGCACGCGATACCGCGCTGGCACTGATGAAGGCCGACCCACGCGTGCTGCAGACGCCAGCACCGGACGTGGTGGTGTACGAACTCGGCGCGCACGCGATCAACCTCGGCATCCGCTGCTACGTGAAGTCAGCCGACTGGTTCGGCACCAAGGTGACGCTGCTGGAGCAGCTGAAGCTGGGCTATGACAAGGCCGGCATCAACATTCCGTATCCGCAGCAGGACATGCACCTGTACCTGCATGGCAAGGATGGCGGCGTGGTTGAGGCGGATGCGCTGGTGCGCGACAAGCCCTGATCCATCCCGGTAGTGCCGACCAACGGTCGGCACCCACCCAACCGACTCCATCCCCGGGCTGCCGGCCAGCGGCCGGCATACCCGTCATCAGGCCTCGGCAACCTCTTCCAGTACCGGGTAATCGGTGAAGCCCTCCGCGCCACCGCCGAAGAACCTCGCACGATCCGGCGGATTGAGCGACGCACCCGTACGCAGGCGCTCAGGCAGATCCGGGTTGGCAATGAACGGCCGGCCGAACCCGATCAGATCGGCCCAGCCTTCGGCCAGCGCCTGATCGGCGCGCTCGGCGGTGTACTTGCCGGCATAGATCAGCGTGCCCGGGTAGACCATGCGCAGCGCCTGCTTGAACGCCACCGGCATCACCGGCGCATCCTCCCAATCGGCTTCGGCAATGTGCAGGTAGCCCACGCCCAGCTCGCCGAGCAGGTGTGCAGCGGCCAGATAGGTCGCCTGCGGCGTATCGTCCACCGCACCCTGCAGCGTGGTCAGCGGCGCCAGGCGCACGCCAACGCGATCACCGCCGGCCACTGCCACTACCGCCTGCACCACTTCGCGCAGGAAACGCAGCCGATTCTGCAGCGAACCACCATAGCCATCGGTACGCTGGTTGGCCTGCGAATCGATGAACTGGTTGATCAGGTAGCCGTTGGCGCCATGCAGTTCGACGCCGTCGAAGCCTGCCTCCAGCGCATTGCGCGCGGCCTGCGCGTAATCGGCGACGATGCCCGGGATCTCGTCCTCGCGCAGCGCGCGCGGCATCGAATGCTGGATCATCTCGCCCACGCCCGCTTCCGGGCCTGCGCCCGTGGGGTCAACAAACACCTTCACGCCTTCGGCCAGCAACGCCGACGACGACACCGGCGCTGCGCCATCGGGCTGCAGGGCCACATGCGAGACGCGGCCGACGTGCCACAGCTGCGCGTAGATGCGGCCACCGGAAGCGTGCACCGCATCGGTCACCTGCCGCCAGCCCTGCACCTGCTCGGCACTGTGGATGCCCGGGGTCCAGGCATAGCCCTGGCCCTGCGCGCTGATCTGGGTGCCTTCGCTGACAATCAGGCCCGCGCCGGCACGCTGCGCGTAATAGGTCGCCATCTCGGCGGTGGCAACGTTGCCGGCAGCCGCACGCGAGCGGGTCATTGGCGGCATCACGATGCGGTTGGGCAGGGTCAGCGGGCCCAGACGGTGGGAGGTGAACAACATGGCGGACATCTCTTGCGGGGGGAGTGCCAGCAAGAATGGGGACCGCCTGCGAAAGGCAACAGGCGTGTCGTGGCAAAACAGTTGTGCCCGGCAGGCAAGGATGGCCTGCTCAGGGGTCGGATCCCTTGGCAACGCAAAGGGCTCTGACCCCAAAAGCGACCCCAAAGCCGGTTACAGCGTCGGCTCGATCAACACGCCACCATGTGCCACCCGGTCATAGCAGGTGCGCACCACATCTTCCCCGTACTTCTGCTCCAGCCGGCGCACGATGAAGTGGCCACGCGCCATGTCCTGGTAGTAGTCGGTGAACATGGTATTGAGCGTTGCCCCGGCAGCGGCACCGACAATCGGCACCGCCTGCGCGGCGAATTTCTCGGTGACCACTACGCCGAAACGCGCCGCCACCTTCTCCACCATCTTCGCCAGCAGCTTGCCGGCTTCCTTCGGCGCCACGCCCAGGGTCAGGTCACGGCCGGTCACCACACGCCCGGCCAGTTCGGCCGACAGATGCCGCATCACGTCGGTGGTGAAGCCGCGGGCCAGGTAGTAACCGGTCTCGCTGGCGTCATCACGCGGCGAGTTGCCACCCAGCGCGAATACCTCCAGGCAGGCTTGGCGGGTGCTGAACTCGGACAGGTCGAAGCCCTCGCTGCGGGCCACGTCGGCCACCGCGCGCATCATGATGGTGGTTGACACCGGCAGCTCGATGAACAAGGCCGCGAAGCCGAACGCCCCGCCAACCGCGCCGGAGGTGGCGGCCGCCAGCTTGTGCCAACGGGTGGAGGCGCCTTTGCCCGGGGTGTTGTCCATGCTCCACAGCGCGGCCTGCGCGGACTTGGACAGTGCCGCCTGCACGGCGCCATGGATGCGATTGGAGACCGAGCTGGGCAGCGCCTTCACCGCGAACTCCAGCGGCGTGCCGACCAGGTTGGCCATGCGCGCGGTCAGGGTCGGCGCTTCCAGCAGGGCCACCGCCCGCTGCAGGTCGGACCAGTCGCGGGCGTCGTGGGCGATGTCGCGGGGGAGCAGGATCGGCTCGTTCATGGCGCCGATCTTAGCGCCAGGGAGTTGAACGGTTCGTCGCGGGGCACGACAGAGGGATCAGAGTCCTTTCCGCCGGAAAGGGATCCGACCCCAACGAGTGACAGCATCAGGCAACCGGCAAGCCCGACAGCGCCCCCATGAACTGGCGGTAGTGGCGCAGCTCGGCGATGGAGTCGTGCACGTCGCTGAGGGCGGTGTGGTTGCTGTTCTTGCCCACACCGGCGGCCACGCTCGGCGCCCAGCGCTTGGCCAGTTCCTTCACCGTGGACACGTCCAGGTTGCGGTAGTGGAAGTACTTCTCCAGGCGCGGCATCTGGCGGTGCAGGAAGCGGCGGTCCTGGCAGATCGAGTTGCCGCACATCGGCGACAGGCCTGCCGGAATCCACTGTGCCAGGAAGTTCACCGTCTGCGCCTCGGCCTGGCCAAGGGTGGTGGTGCTGTCCACCACGCGCTGCCACAGGCCCGAACGGCGATGCTGGTTGCGGTTCCACTCGTCCATCGCCTCCAGCGTTTCCAGCGGATGATGGATGGCGAATTCCGGACCTTCGGCCAGCACGTTGAGCTGGGCGTCGGTGACCACGGTGGCGATCTCGATGATCGAATCGTTGTCGGTGTCCAACCCGGTCATTTCCAGGTCGATCCAGATAAGTCGTTCGTTGGCCGCGCCGGTGTCCGCCATTGTGTCGCCTCGTTGCTGGGCAGGCGCGCGGCCTACCGGTGAAGGAAAGAGGCGCCCATCATACCCGTTCGCCCCTCAGCCCTCGCCGACATGGTCTTCCAGCAGCAGCGGCGGCTTGCCGCGCTTGGCACGGAAGTAATTGGTCAGGCGCGTGCTGGCTTCCTTGGCCAGCACCCCGCCGTGGATCTCGACCCGGTGGTTGTGGCGGGAATCACCGAGCAGGTCGAACACACTGCCGCACGCACCGGTCTTTGGATCACTGGCGCCGTAGACCAGGCGCGATACCCGTGCATGCACGACCGCCATCGCGCACATCGCGCACGGCTCCAGGGTCACGTACAGGGTGCTGCCCAGCAGGCGATGGTTGGCCAGCAGCTTCCCTCCTGCCCGCATGGCCACGATCTCGGCATGCGCGCTGGGATCGTGCGAGGCAATATTGAGGTTCCAGCCCTCGCCCAGCAGCTGGCCATCGGCGCTTACCAGCACCGCGCCAACCGGGATCTCGTCAAAGTCACGCTGTGCGCGCTCGGCCAAGGCCAGTGCATGGCGCATCCAGTGTTCATCGGCGTCGTGCACCGGTACACCCAGGACATCGGTCATGGCGGTTCTCGCTTTTCAACTGGGCCAGGATGGCCGCCGGGGCCGCATTGTACGCCCCGGGGTCGTGCAGGCGCCGCTAACGCGCGTCGAAGCGCTCACGGGCGGCGTCCAGCACAGGAAAGTTGTGCTCGGCCCAGCGGTCCAGGGCAGCCAGCGTGTCGACCAGGCCGCGCGCAACCTCGGTCAACCGGTACTCCACATGCAGCGGCCTGCTGCCCCGTTCGCAACGCTCGACCAGGCCATTGCGCTCCAGCTGTCGCAGGGTCTGGGTCAACACCTTCTGCGAGATACCTTCGATCTTCCGCAGCAACACGCCGTTACGAAGCGGGCCCTGCGCCAATGCCGGCAGCAGCAGCATCACCCACTTGCCTGAAATCAGCGCAAGCGCATCGCGTGCGGAGCAGTCGGCGGCATACACGTCTCCGGGACAGGCCATGGTTACCTCAAGGTGCGTAATTGCCGGGGCAGGCCGGCATCGCGAGGATGGTCGCACAC
>NZ_JASJSI010000140.1:0-9797 GCF_030237085.1 Stenotrophomonas maltophilia group sp. Smal32 | reverse complement strand
GCCGGTGGCCAGTGCATCGAAGCCGACCGCGGTGGCGTTGGCGGCCATGGCGTTGGCGCCGCTGCCCAGCGCAGTCGCACCGTTGCCGATCGCATTGGCCGCATTGCCGGCCGCCAGCGCATTTTCACCATCGACCAGTGCACCTGCCTCGCCATCGGCATTGCCGATGGCCTGGAACTGGCGGCTGGTCTTGTCGGCCACGCTGGCAACGGCGTCGAGCTGGCCCTTGTTCACCGCGTCGGTGGCTTCGGTACCGGCGGCAACGTTGGTGACCTGGCGTTCGCTGCCGGCCTTGCCAACGGCCACCGTGTTGTCGCGGTCAGCCTTGGAACCGGCACCGAGCGCAACGCTGTTGCTGCCATTGGCGGTGGCGTTTGCACCCAGCGCCGTGGCGTTGGTACCAGCCGACCAGGCATTCCAGCCGATGGCCGTAGCGTAGTCCTCGGTGGCCCACGCACCGGCACCGAACGCCGCCGCACCGGTGCCACTGGCACGCGATGGGATCAGGCCGAAGAAGGTGCTGCCGCCGATCGCCACGCTTTCCGCACCGCTGGCTTCACTCGACTGACCCACCGCAACCGCGCCGGTGCCGGCCGCGGCCGCGCCGAAGCCCACCGCCGTTGTGTTGGCGCCGCTGGCCGCCGAGCCATAGCCCAGTGCGGTGCCGAGGCGACCGGTCGCTTCGGCATAGCCACCCACCGCTGTGGTGCCATCGGCGGAGGCCGCGCTGCGGAAGCCGCTGGCAAGGGACTGTGCGCCACTGGCGTTGGATTCAGTACCGTTGGCGGTGCTGTAGACACCGCTTGCCTGTGCACGCGCGCCCACCGCGCTTGTCCCCACTTCGCTGGCGCTGGCACCACTGCCCAGGGCCAGGCTGTCCTCGCCGGTGGCCTGTGCGGTGCTGCCCAGTGCCGCCGCGTTGGTGCCGGTCGCCAGTGTATCGATGCCGACGGCGGTGGCGTTGGCGGCCAGCGCATTGGCACCACTGCCCAGCGCGGTAGCGCCGTTGCCGATGGCGTTGGCCGCATCACCGGCGGCCAGCGCATTGTCGCCCTCCACCAGCGCGCCGGTTTCACCATCGGCATTGCCGCTGGCCTGGAACTGCCTGCTGGTCTTTTCCGCGGCGGCGGCTACGGCATCGAGCTGGTTCTTGTTGACCGCATCGTTGCCCTGCGTGCCATCGGCCACGTTGGTGATCTGGCGGGTGTTCCCGCCGCCGCCCACCGACACGGTGTTGTCGCGGTCCGCAATCGAATCCGCACCGAGCGCCACGCTGTTGGCCGCGCGCGATTCCGCCGCATTGCCCAGCGCGGTGCTGTTGATGCCTCCCGACCAGGCGCCACCGCCCACCGCCGTGGAGTAGTTGCCCGAGGCTTCGGTGGCCAGCGTGCCGAACAGCGAACCACCAATGGCGACGCTGTTGGTACCGGTGGCCAGGCTGCCCTGGCCGGTGGCGGTGCTGTAGGCACCGGACGCCTGCGAATCACCGCCCAGCGCCACGCTGTTGGAACCGGAGGCATTGGCGAAGTTGCCAAAGGCGGTGGCATTGAAGGCCGAAGCCTGTGCATAGCCGCCGATGGCGGTGCTGTAACCACCGGTGGCCTCGGCACCGATACCGAACGCTGCCGCAGCCGTGCCGCTGGCCACGCTCTCGCTGCCGACCGCGGTGGCACCACTACCACTGGCGTTGCTGAAGTAGCCCACGGCTACGGCTTCTTCGCCGGAGGCTTCGGACAAGGCACCGCTGGCGGTGCTGCCCGCGCCGCTGGCGATGCTGGCCGCGCCGAACGCCGCACTCTGCTCACCGCTGGCTTCGCTTTCCGCACCCTGCGCGGTGGCGTATTCGCCGGTGGCCTGTGCATTGGCGCCTACGGCACTGGCATTGGCGGCGGTCGCCAGCGCGTTGAAGCCGATCGCCTGCGCGTTGCCGGCCAGCGCATTGGCACCGCTGCCGAGCGCGGTGGCGCCATTGCCGATGGCGTTGGCCGCATCACCTGCGGCCAGCGCGTTGTCGCCCTCCACCAGCGCACCCGCCACATCGTCGCCGTTACCGCTGGCCTGGAAGAAGCGGCTGGTGGTCGTGGCGGTGCTTGCCACCGCGTCCAGCTGTGCCTTGTTCACCGCATCGGTGGCCTGGGTACCGGCGGCAACGTTGGTGACCTGGCGCTCGTTGCCGCTGCTGCCCACCGACACCGTGCGTGCGCGGTTGGCGACCGAGCCCGCGCCGAGTGCGACGGCGTTGCTGGCAGTGGCATTGCTGCCCGCACCCAGCGCGATCGCACTTTCGCCGCCGGCCACCGTGTTGGTGCCGATGGCGATGCTGTTGATGCTGTTGCCCAGCGCCTGGAAGCCCAGTGCCACGCTGTTGTCGCCATAGCCGAAGGCACCGCGGCCGACGGCGGTGGCGCTGGTGCCGTTGGCCCAGCTGTTGTAGCCGATCGACGTGGCGCCAGCGCCGCTGGCCCACGCCGCGTTGCCGAACGCGGAAGCGTTGGTGGCGGTCGCCCACGCACCGGAACCGAAGGCGCTGGCGCCACTGGCGGTGGCCCAGCTGTAGCCGCCCACCGCGGTACTGTCATCGCTGCTGGCGAACGCACTGTCACCCACCGCCACCGCATACGCGCCGGTTGCGCGCGACTTGCCGCCGGCGGCGAAGCTGTTGTCACCGCTGGCCTTGGCCGCATTGCCGAAGGCGCTGCTGGCAGCACCGGTGGCCTGCGCAGCGCTGCCGACTGCCGTGGCATCGGCCACGGCCGTGGTACCCACCTGCTGCGCCTTGCCATCGGCACCGATGATCGGCTGGTTGAACTCGTCGTAGGCCTGGCCCAGGCCACCAATGGCGACGCCGCCGCTGCCGGTGGCCGTGCTGTTGCGGCCCACCGCCACGCTGTCATCGCCGATTGCCGACGCGGCCGCGCCATGCGCAACCGCGCCAGCACCGATCGCGTTGCTCGACGAACCGGCCGCGATGGCCCCCTCGCCTTCCGCCAGCGCACCGGCATCACTGCCAGCTTCCGGCTGTGCCTGGAAGAAGCGCGCGGTGCTGTCGGCGGTGCTGGCCACCGCATCCAGCTGCGCCTTGTTCACCGCATCGGTGGCTTCGGTGCCGGCTGCGACGCTGGTGATCTGCCGCTCGTTGCCGGCACTGCCGACGGCCACGCTGTTGGCACGCACCGCTTCGGAGTTCGCGCCCAGCGCGACACTGTTGGCGCCGCGTGCAGTGGCGTAGTAGCCCACCGCAGTGCTCTGCGCACCACTGGCCCAGGTCTGCGCGCCGAGCGCACTGGCGTTCTCGCCCGGCGCATAAGCGAAGTAGCCCAGTGCGGTGGCTTCGGCACCGGAGGCTTCGCTGAGGCTGCCGTTGGCCACGGCACGGTCGCCGCTGGCGATGGCGCCTGCGCCGACCGCAGTCGCCGATTCACCGCTGGCCTGGGTCTGTACGAAGAAGCCCAGGCCGGGAATCAGGTCGGCCGGGCCACCGATGGCAACGCTGCTGGTGCCCGTGGCATTGCTCTGCGTACCCAGTGCCGTGGAGTAATCACCGATGGCATTGGAGACCGCACCGAACGCCGACGCCTGCGCGCCGGAGGCATAGGCCCCCACGCCATAGGACGATGCGGCAAAGCCGCTGGCATCGGCGCTGGCGCCGACGGCCGTGCCACCCACGCCGGCACTGGTGGCGCCGGTGACCACCGGCACGCCACCACTGGTGATCAGCGGATTGCCGTTGGCATCCACCGCAGCGCCACCCACGGCCACGCTGCCCGGTCCGTTGGCCTGCGCGTTGTTGCCGAATGCTGCGCTGTTCGGGCCAGAGGCCAGCGCGTTGTTGCCCACCGCGGTCGCGTTCTGCGCAACGGCGGTGGCACCGGCACCGACCGCCGTGGTGCCGTTGCCGATGGCGTTGGCGGCCTCGCCGGCGGCCAGCGCGTCATCACCTTCAGCCAGTGCGCCGGCATCGCTGTTGCTGCTGCCGGTGGCCTGGAAGCGCTTGGCGGTGGCATCGGCCACCGCGGCAACATCCTTCAACTGGCCGACGTTGACCGCATCGGTGTCCTCGGTGCCGGCGGCAACGCTGGTGATCTGGCGGGTCAGGCCGTATTCGGCGGCACCGACGGATACGGTATCGACACGGTCGGCCAGCGAGCCGGCGCCCAGCGCCACGCTGCCAGTAGCGACCGCGGCGGAATTGGAGCCCAACGCCGTGCTGTACTCACCGACCGCCGTGCTGAACGCACCGACGGCAATCGAGGCTTCGTTGGCGGCGGTGGCGCCGCGACCCAATGCAGTACTGCCGGGACCCATCGCCACGGCACCGCCACCGACGGCGGTCGCACCGTCTGCGGTGGCTTCGGACAATGCACCCAGTGCCGTTGCTGCGCCGTTCTCGCTGGCGGCATACGCACTGGCGCCGACGGCGGTATCGCCAAGGCCGAAGGCTGCCGCGCTCTGCCCGACCACTACGCTGGCATCACCGATCGCCAAGGCGCCCTGGCCGAACGCGCTGGCGCCGATGCCGGCCGCGATGGCCTGGGTGCCGATGGCGGTGGTGGCGTTGGCCAGCGACTGCGCACCGGCACCGGCGGCCAGTGCGCCCTCGCCCTGGATCTTCGCCGCGTCGCTGTCATCGCCTGCGCCGTCGGCCTTGAAATAGCGGTCGCCGTCGGCGGCAACGTCGGCCAGCGCGGCCTGCGTGGCGCGCGCCTGCGCGTCCAGCTGAGCCTTGTTCACTGCGTCGGTCGCCTGCGTGCCTGCGGCGACGTTGGTGACCTGCCGTTCCTTGCCGGCATCACCGACGGAGACGGTGTTGGCACGCGTGGCCCTGGAGCCGGCGCCCAGCGCCACGCTGTTGGCCGCACTCGCACTGCTGTTGCTGCCGATCGCCACCGCATTGCTGCCCTTGGCCGTGGCCGAGCCTTCGATCAGGCACTTTTCGAGCAGCTTGCCGCTGAATGCCACGCAGGTGGCGCTACCGCCGATCTGCACCGACTGTGCGGTGGCAGAGCCACTCATGCCCAATCCCAATACCAGGCCCAGTGCCACCGCCAGCAGTGCGGGCGTGGCCTGTGTCGCATCGCGGCGCTGGTCGACGACCCCACCGCTGCTGCTGTCGGAGGAAGCCAGTTCCGAGGCCACCACCAACTGACCCAATGCTTTGTTCCAGACCTTGCGATAAATCCGATTCATCGGTACGGCTCCTGATTGGACTGGTTTTGGGCAAAGCAACGCCACCGCTGGGCTTTCCGGCCCAACGTCCCCTGGGGGCGTTTATTCGCGTGATTTACTGCGGGGTATTGCCGAACGGCGCGCAGCGACAGAAAACCGAGCGCGTGCGCCAACCGGTTACTGCGAAATGAATGATTCTGAAACGGGGTTCAAGTGTTAACGGCAACTTTGCAGATCGTCAAGACTTTGACACGACAAATCCTATTGCCGTGAAGCAGTTCACTTTTTCGCCTGTTTATAAAAGGATTTTGTTAGCGATGCGTGACGATACTTTGTCGCCTGAAAATCCATGTAACTAGCGGGCGCATCAGGATTTTCACGCGCGCAAAGAAAAAACCCGCCGGTCAACGGCGGGTTTTTCCATACGCGGCGGCATTGATGCGTGCGCGATGTGGTGCGATCAGCCGCACCACACCCGCGCGTTGCGGAACATGCGCATCCACGGCGAATCACCCTGCCACTCGGCCGGGGCCCAGCTCATGTTGAGCGCACGCGGGGTGCGTTCCGGGTGCGGCATCATGATGGTCACGCGGCCGTCGCTGCTGGTCAGGCCGGTGATGCCGTCCGGCGAACCGTTCGGGTTCAGCGGGTACTGGTTGGCAACGTTGCCGTGGCCATCGATGTAGCGCAGCGAAACACGGGCCGCGGCCTGGTCGACCGCGTTGTCGAACACCGCCTGGCCTTCGCCATGCGCCACTGCCACCTGCAGGCGCGAACCGGCCATGCCCCGCAGCAGGATCGATGGAGATTCCACCACTTCCAGCAGCGCGGTGCGGGCCTCGAACTGCTCGCTGGCGTTGCGGCGGAACTGCGGCCAGTGTTCGGCACCGGGAATGATGTCCTTCAGCTGGCTCATCATCTGGCAGCCGTTGCACACGCCCAGGGCAAAGCTGTCCTCGCGCGCGAAGAACGCGGCGAAGGCATCACGCAGCGCGCTGCGCTCCAGGATCGACGTCGCCCAGCCACGGCCGGCACCAAGCACGTCGCCGTAACTGAAGCCGCCGCAGGCGACCAGGCCGGTGAAGTCCTGCAGGGCGACGCGGCCTTCGATCAGGTCGCTCATGTGCACATCGAAGGGACGGAAGCCAGCACGTTCGAAGATATTCGCCATTTCGATCTGGCCGTTGACGCCCTGCTCGCGCAGCACGGCCACGCGCGGACGCGCACCCGTGCTGATGAACGGGGCGGCCACGTCTTCATTGATGTCGAAGCTGAGCTTGGGCTTCAGGCCCGGTGCGTTGAAGGCACGGGCGATCTCACGCTCGGCATCGGCGTTGGCCGGGTTGTCGCGGCGCTTCTGCATGGCGTGGGTGACCGACCACCAGGCGTCGAACAACGCTTCCCAGCGCCATTCGGCCAGGTTCTCGCCGGCCAGCGACACGCGCACCACCGGTGCAGTGGTCGGCTTGGCAATGCGCTGTGCGCATTCGGTCAATGCATGGCGCTCGACCAGGTCGGCAAATGCCGCGCGGTCTTCGCGCGCGATCTGCACCACCGCACCCAGTTCTTCGTTGAACAGGCTGCGGAACGGATCATCGCCCCAGGCATCGAGGGTGATGTCCAGGCCCAGCCGCGAGGTGAAGGCCATTTCGCACAGCGCGGCGAAGGCGCCGCCGTCGCTGCGGTCGTGGTAGGCCAGCAGCAGGCCGGCCTGGCGCGCATCGCGGATCAGTTCGAAGAAGCCGCGCAGGCGCTGCGGGTCGTCCAGGTCCGGGGCGGCACCGGCGAAGGCCGGCAGGTCACCGTGGTCGGCATGCACCTGGGCCAGGATCGAACCGCCCAGGCGCTGCTTGCCGGCGCCGAGGCCGATCAGCCACAGCTCGCTTTCGACGTCGCGGTCGAGCAGCGGAGTCAGCTGCTGGCGCACGTCGGCGACCGGTGCGAACGCGGAGATCACCAGCGACACCGGCGACACGCTCTTGTGCGCCTCGCCCTGGTCGTGCCACTGCGCCTGCATCGACAGCGAGTCCTTGCCCACCGGGATGCTGATGTCCAGCTGCGGGCACAGTTCCATGCCCACGGCCTTCACCGCGTCGTACAGCAGCGCGTCTTCGCCCGGGTGGCCGGCCGCGGCCATCCAGTTCGCCGACAGCTTGATCTCATCCAACGCATCGACCGGGGCAGCGCACAGGTTGGTCAGCGCTTCGCCCACCGCCATGCGTGCCGAAGCTGCCGCATCGAGCAGGGCCAGCGGGGTGCGCTCGCCAATCGACATCGCTTCACCGGCCACGCCTTCGAAGTCGGCCACGGTGATGGCTACATCGGCCACCGGCAGCTGCCACGGGCCGACCATCTGTTCGCGTGCGGTCAGGCCGCCGACGCTGCGGTCACCGATGGTGACCAGGAAGTTCTTCGACGCCACCGTCGGGTGCGCAAGCACGCGCAGGCCCGCTTCCTGCAGATCCAGACCCGCGGTCTTCAGCGCCGGCCAGCGCGGTGCCGGCGGATGCGTAGTGTCGCGGTGCATCTTCGGCGGCTTGCCGAACAGCACGTCCATCGGCAGGTCGATCGGCGCATCGGCCGGGGTGTGGCCCGGCACGGCACCGTAAGCCACCACCAGGTGTTCCTCGGCGGTGGCCACGCCGACCGCAGCGAACGGGCAGCGCTCGCGGGCGCACAGCGCGGCGAACTCGGCCAGGCGCTCCTGGGCCACGCCCAGCACGTAGCGTTCCTGGGATTCGTTGCACCACAGCTGCATCGGCGACAGCGACGGATCGTCGGTGGGCACCTTGCCCAGGTCGATCACGCCGCCGACGTTGGAGTCGTGCAGCAGTTCGGGGATGGCATTGGACAGGCCACCGGCACCGACGTCGTGGAAGAACTTGATCGGGTTGTTGGCCCCCATCGCCACGCAGCGGTCGATGACCTCCTGGCAGCGACGTTCCATCTCCGGGTTGTCGCGCTGAACGCTCGCGAAGTCCAGGTCCTCGGCACTTTCGCCGGAGGCCACCGAACTGGCGGCACCACCGCCCAGGCCGATCAGCATGGCCGGGCCACCGAGCACGATGACCGCATCACCGGCCTGCAGCTGGATCTTGTCGACCTGGATGCGGTCGATGGCGCCGAGGCCACCGGCCAGCATGATCGGCTTGTCGTAAGCGCGGACCAGATCGGCGCCTTCGGGCAGCTCGAAGCTGCGGAAGTAGCCGAGCAGGTTCGGGCGGCCGAACTCGTTGTTGAACGCGGCGCCGCCGAGCGGGCCGTCGGTCATGATTTCCAGCGCCGGCGCCATGCGCGGGTTCAGCGCGCGCGGCGCTTCCCACGGCTGCGGCAGTTCGGGAATGCGCAGGTGCGAGACCGAGAAGCCGGTCAGGCCGGCCTTGGGCTTGCCACCGCGGCCGGTCGCGCCTTCGTCGCGGATCTCGCCACCGGCACCGGTCGAGGCGCCCGGGAACGGCGCGATCGCGGTCGGGTGGTTGTGCGTTTCCACCTTGATCTGGAACGCGCTGGGCACCTGCGGCTCGCGGCGGTATTCGCCACTGGCCGGGTCCGGGCGATAGCGCGAGGCCGGATGGCCTTCGATCACCGCCGCATTGTCGCTGTACGCGCTGAGCGTGTGCTGCGGGGTCTGCTGGTGGGTGTTCTTGATCATCCGGAACAGCGAGCGGTCCTGCTCCTGGCCGTCGATGGTCCAGCTGGCGTTGAAGATCTTGTGCCGGCAGTGCTCGGAGTTGGCCTGCGCGAACATCATCAGTTCCACGTCCGACGGCGAGCGGCCCAGCGCGGTGAAGCGTTCGCGCAGATAGTCGATCTCATCCTGCGCCATGGCCAGGCCGAGGCGCTGGTTGGCAGCCTCCAACTGGTCCACCGGCACGCGTTCCAGCTCGCCACGGGCCGGCGCCGAGAACAGCGCCTGGCCCTGCTCCACGGTCTCCAGCACCGACTGCGTCATGGGGTCGTGCAGCGCCTTGACCAGCGCCTGCCGGGCATCGGCATCGGCCGGCCAGCCCTGCACATCGATGCGCAGGCCACGCTCGACCCGGCTGACCGGCTGACCGGCACCGCGCACCAGCTCGGTGGCCTTGCTCGACCACGGCGACAGCGTGCCCAGGCGCGGCACCACGATGCGGCTGACCGCACCGTCGGCGAGGGCCTCGGCCTGCGGCGCAGCTTCGAGGATGCGGCACAGGGTGGTCAGGTCGGGTGCGGTGCTGCCTTCGGGCTGCACGAAGTAGACGTGCCAGGCACCGCTGATGCGCAGGGAGGGCGCGATGGACTGCAGGCGGGATTCAAGACGTTCGCGGCGGAACGGCGACAGGGCGGGCGCGCCCTCGAGGACCATCATGTCCGGGGAACCGTAGTTGGGAAACGGGCCCGACATTGTACCGGAAGCGGGGGAAGGGCTTTGGCCGGGCGGCGCCCGGCACCCGCCGAGGCCAGGGCAACGGCAACGGCAACGGCAACGGCAACGGCAACGGCAACGGCCAAAGCAAAAGCTGGGTTCCCGTGGGATGGCGGGGTGGGGGGGGGGGGGGGGGGGGGCCCCCCCCCCCCCCCCGGGGGGGGGGCGCCGGCGGCGGGGCGCGCGCCCCCCCCCGCCCCCCGGCCCCCCCCCCCACGCACCCATAAAG